>WGSQ01000059.1 GCA_014871605.1 Collinsella sp.
CGCTATCGCGTTCCGTCCCGAACCGGGCTTGGTTGTGTGTGATCTCGACCTTGTGCGCGAGGCGGAACCCGAGGACCTCAAGTTCGGCTATGCGGTACTTGTTGGCACCATGCTTTCGAGCAGCAAGTCCCGCTGGAATCAGTTTACTGAGACCGTCCCCGAGATTCTCGCGGGCGAGGAGGTCGCACTCGTCAATGCCGTTCAATGGTCTCAGACTGCCCGCAAGGACGTGCTGACGGCCACGAACCCGAGCGCTCGCCATGCGCTCGATTTTGGCAAGACGGGGGAGCGCACCCTGCGCGCTTGCTTGGGCGATGCCGCTTCGCAGGTCCCTGCCTACCAGCTGTTGTCCGAGGGCATGCGCTTTGAGGCGCGCCTAGCACACGATGCCTGCGACTTCGATATCGACTATGTGTTTGATCTCGATGACTGCCTGGAGGACTTTGGCATCGAGGAGCTTGCCTTCGACTTGGAGCCTGCCGCATATATCGAGGAGTTCCGCAGACAGCAGTTTGTCCGCTCGAACCGCAGCATGCTGCCGCTGCCCGCGGCGCTCGGCGCCATTCGCCTAACGAGCGTCGAGGACGAGGTTCTTGAGCGCCATGCTCACGCCTACTTGGCTTCTCGTAAAGAACTTCTCTAAGATTTATTGACTTCCATCGTCTTTCGTATCATGTTGAGGGGCGGGTTTTCAATCGGTTGCGGATCGCATGCGATTCCGTCGTTCGGTTGAGACCCGTCCCGTCTATATTGAGACAACAAGAAAGGAATCTGCATGTCTGAGTTTGCTGCCGGTCCTGCCGGTCGTATCGAGCGTGTCCGTGCCCTGATGGTCGAGCGTGGCTACGACGCCATCGTGGTGCGCGACGAGGCCAACCTTCGTTGGCTTACGGGCGTGAAGGGCGTCTTCGACTACACCTTCGAGTTCCCGCACGCTGCGTTTATTACGGCCGACCAGTGCCTGTTCCACACCGACTCGCGCTACCTCAACAGCTTTGAGGAGAACACGCCAGCCGGCAGCCCCTGGGTCTACGACATGGATGAGGGCACCATCCCCGGTTGGGTCGCCGGCAAGATCGCGGCCAACAAATGCCGCGTCTGCGCTGTCGAGGACGATATGCAGATTAATTTCTACCAGGGTATTCAGCGCGGCCTGGAGGACCGTTCCGTCGCCTGTATGCTGCCGCTGATGCACGACGATATCCGCAAGATGCGCGCCATCAAGGACGCCGAGGAGATTGAGCTCATGCGCCATGCGCAGTCGATCACCGATGCCGCCTTCCAGCACATGCTCGGCTTTATTAAGCCCGGTATGACCGAGAAGCAGGTACGCAACGAGCTCGAGAACTTTATGTTCGCCAACGGTGCCGACAGCCTGGCCTTCGGTTCCATCGTCGCGAGCGGCCCCAACACCGCCAACCCGCATGCCGTGCCGAGCGACCGCGTGATCGAGAAGGGCGATTTCGTTCTTATGGATTACGGCGCGGGCTATTGCGATTACCGCTCCGACATGACGCGCACTGTCGTGATGGGCGAGCCCACCCAGGAGCAGCTCGACCTGTACGCACTCGTGCGCCGTACGCACGAGGAGTGCGTCGCCGCCATCCATCCGGGCGTTGAGGGCAACGACATCTTCAAGCTCTCCAAGAAGATCATCGGCGATGCCGGCTATGGCGATTACTATAACCATGGCTTGGGTCACGGCGTGGGCATCGACATCCATGAGCTGCCCAACTTTAACCGCAGCAAGAATATCATCGAGGTCGGCTCGGTTATCACCATGGAGCCCGGCGTCTACCTGCCCGGCGTGGGCGGCGTGCGCCTGGAGGACTACGGCGTGGTCACCGAGAACGGCTATGAGCCCTTCACCAAGACCCCGCATGACCTCCACGTCATCGATTGCTAGTCCATTTCGATAGATTTTTGGGGCGGGGCGTCCGGATAGATTCGGGCGCCCCGCGTTCTCTTTTTATGCGCTCGCCGCAGGCGCCGTCTGCAAGTGTATAATTTCGGTCGTATGTAATTTGGACGCTTGTGCGTTCTGCCCATAACAAGAAAGGTCGCTATGCCTACCATTTCTACCGCCGACTTCAAGAACGGCCTCGGTCTCCGCATTAAGGACAAGGTCTACACCATCGTCGAGTTCCAGCATGTCAAGCCGGGCAAGGGCGGCGCGTTTGTGCGCTACAAGACCCGCGACATTAAGAGTGGCCGTGTCGTCGAGAACACCTGCAACGCCGGCACCAAGTTCGAGAGCGTCATGCTCACCACCCGTGAGTTCCAGTACCTCTACAACGATGGCACCGACTACATCTTCATGGACAACGAGTCCTATGAGCAGGTTCCCGTTCCCGAGGACATGGTGGGCGAGAACTCCAAGTGGCTGCGCGAGAACGACATCTGCCAGCTGCTCTTCGCCGACGATGAGCTCATGGGCGTGACCCCGCCGATGTTCATCGAGACCACCATCGTCCAGACCGACCCGGGCTTTAAGGGCGACACCGTCCAGGGTTCCACCAAGCCGGCCACGATTGATACCGGCGCTGTCATCCAGGTCCCCATGTACCTCAACGAGGGCGAGGTCATCAAGGTTGACACCCGCGACGGCAAGTTCGTCTCCCGCGTCTAGCAACCAACTCTTCTAGGAGGACTCATGCCCCAGGAAATCAAGATTGACGGCATCGGCATTTCGCCCGATGTTCTGACCGCCATCGTCTCGCGCGCCGTGTCGGATGTCGAGGGCATCGCCTCCGTTGGCGTCAAGGACCTTGCCACCAACCTTGTCTCCATGATGCTCTCGTCCAAGGCCCCGGCTTCCGAGCCGGCGGTCGAGGCCGAGGTCATCGGCGACAAGCTCGCACTTACCGTGCGCGTCGTGGTGTTCTTTGGCTATCCGTTCAAGAAACTCGCCGAGGCCGTTCGCGCCGCCGTGGTCGCCGCCATCGATGCCCAGGTGGGCGTTGAGGTCGAGCGCGTTGACGTTTGCATCGACGGTCTCGTTTTCCCCAAGGAGTAACCTTTGAGCCTTAAGGTTTATCGCGGGCGTACGCTTGCCCGCAGTCAGGCGCTGCAGCTGCTGTTCCAGGCCGAGGCCACGGACAGCCCGCTCGAGCGCGTCCTCGAGGGCGATTTCCTGATCTCGAAGGGTCCCCTCGACCCCTATGCGCTGGAGCTTTGCCGCGGTGCCTACGAGCATATCGATCGTATCGACTGCGCTCTGCGCGCCGTCGCCAAGAACTGGGATCTTATGCGCATGCCCGGCGCCGACCGCAACTTGCTGCGTATCGCCGTCTATGAGATGCGCTTCCTCACCGACGAGGAGGTCTCGGACGCCATCGTAATCAACGAGGCCGTCGAGCTTGCCAAGGCCTATGGCACCGACCAGTCCGCTTCGTTCGTCAACGGCGTGCTGGGCAAGATCGCTCGCAGCGAGGAGCTGCCAGGCGAGGACCTGTACCAAGAGCTGCTGGCCGAAGATCGCGCTCGCGAGGAGGCACAGGCTGCCGAGGCTGCCGCCAAGGTTGCGGTTGCCCAGGCTGAGGCTGGCGTGCTGGCCGAGGATGCGGACGCCGCCGAGGCTGTTGTCGACTCCGTCGAGGAGTAGCTATGCCAGAGGGTTCCGTCCGCAACTTCGACGAGATCTCGGACCGCTTGGACCAGATCATCGCTACCGTTCGTTCCAAGGATACCTCCTTGGAGCGTTCGCTCGATTTGTTTGACGAGGCGATTGAGCTGGGCTCCCGCGCGGTCGATATGGTCGACAAGTTTGAGCTGACGCCGCGTGAGGCCGACAAGCTCGAGCAGGAATACGATGAGGATGCGGCAAACGAATCCCAGGATAGCTAGGCCGCATCTCCGGATACGAATGGTTGATGGCATTCATGAAACGCGTGCGTCTTGATGACGAACTGATTTCACAGGGCATCTGCGCCGATCGCGCGGATGCCCTTCGCACTCTTATGGCCGGCTTGGTCTCGAGTGGCGGTGAGCGCTTGACTTCGCCGGGCCTTAAGGTGATCCCGGGGCTGCCGCTGCATGTGAAGGGGCGCATTCCCTATGTTGGCCGCGGCGGTCTTAAGCTCGAAGGCGCGCTTGATGCTTTTGACATCAATCCGACGGGCCTTGCCTGTCTGGATGTGGGCTGCTCTACCGGCGGCTTTACCGATTGTCTGCTCAAGCGCGGGGCTTCGACCGTTGTCTCGGTGGACGTGGGTCGCGCCCAATTCGATTGGTCGTTGCGTCAGGACGATCGCGTGACGCTGCATGAGCGCACAAATGTGACGCAGCTGCCTGAGCTTGGCTATGCCGGCGCCATCGACCTGGCAGTGTGTGATGTTTCGTTTACCAGCATCGCGAACATTATCGATGCGGTGCTGGTGTGCCTGGCGCCTACGGGTGCATTCTGCACGCTCGTAAAGCCGCAGTTTGAGGCTCCGGCGGCGCTGGTGGGTGAGGGCGGCATTGTGACCGATCCCGCCGTGCGCCGCGATACACTCGTGGCGGCGGTTGAACTCTTTGCTGCCAAGGGCCTCTTCCCGGTCGATGTGTGCGTGTCACCCATTCATGGTGCCAAGGGCAACGTTGAGTTTTTCCTTTATGGCACGAGATTTGACCCCGGCGACCGCTCGCAAGACGAGTTGCAATCCCAGGTATCGGTTTTGAGCGAGAAAGCAACAACGCTATGAAGGTCTTTCTGGTTCCCAATTACTACAAGCAAGAGGCGGTCGAGAGCGGCCTGATGCTCGAGCTTTGGCTGACGCGCCAGGGCTATGAGGTCGCATGGGCTGCCGACCAGCGATCCAAGATTCAAAGCACGCCTGATATTGACGGCTCCGATCTGGTCATTACGCTCGGCGGCGACGGTACGTTGCTGCGCGCTGCCCGCATCCTCAACCATCGCGAGATTCCTATCCTCGGTCTTTCCTATGGTCACCTGGGCTTTTTGACGGCTGCGAGTCCCGAGGAGCGCGACATTCTGCAGGTCGTGAGCGACGCCCTGTCCGGCGAGCTGCATGTGAGCCGTCGCGCTACCATCGCCGCGGATATCGTGTCCGTGCGCGAAGACGGTACGAAGGATGTCGTGCGCACCTTCGCCCTCAACGACATGGCGCTTACGCGCGGCCCTCTGTCCGATATGGTCGAGTTTGACATCACGGTGTCCGGCCATCATATCGACCGCCTGCGTGGCGACGGCGTGGTCGTGTCCACGGCGACTGGTTCTACGGGTTACGCGCTCAGTGCCGGTGGCCCCATCGTGAGCCCCGACTATACGGGCATGGTCTGCGTACCCATTGCGCCGCACACCATTCAGGCTCGTGCCTTTTTGACCTCGCCGAGTGATGTCGTCGAAATCTTTATGTCCGATGATCGCCCGAGCGTTCCGGCGATCGCTATCGATGGACAGTTTATTACCTGCGATGGCACCGTTGAGAGCGTGGCGGTGCGCCGCGGGCCCGGAGATGTGTTGCTGCTGGATTACGGCCCCGAGAGCTTCTATAACTCGGTGAGCCGCGTATTCTACGGAGTCCGTCATGATCGATGAGCTGCAGGTTTCTAACATTGCACTCATTCGCGAGGCGACGCTGGTGCCGAGTGCCGGTCTGACTGTCCTGACCGGCGAGACCGGCGCCGGCAAGACCGCGCTGCTCTCGGCCCTCAAGCTTATTTTGGGTGAGCGTGCGGATTCGTCGACGGTGCGCGAGGGCGAGACGCTTGCCAGCGTCGAGGCGCGGCTGTTTGACGGGCCGCACGACACGGAGGGCTTCACCGTGCAGCGCAGCCTTTCTGCCGAGGGCCGCAGCCGTGTGAAGATTGACGGGCGCATCGCCAGTGTGCGCGAGCTTTCGGAGCGCGTTGGTGTGATGATGGATCTGTGTGGCCAACACGAGCACCAGCGCTTGCTCGATTCGGCACATCACGTTGCGATGGTCGATGCGTGGGCGGGACGCTCTGCGCTCGAGGCGCTGGATGCGTACCGCGCCTGCTTTAAGGCATCGCGTGCTGCCGCCAAGGAGGTTCGACGTGTTGAAGAGGCCTCGCGTGCGCGGGGGAGCCGCGTCGAGGAGGCGCGTTTTGCGCTCGAGCGCATCGGCGAGGTCGACCCTAAACCGGGCGAGTATGAGGAACTCGAGGAACTGCTGCCGCGCTCCGAACATGCCGAGGTGCTGGTTGCCACAGCTAGCGATGCTCATGCATCGCTTGCCGCCGAAGGGGGAGCGCTCGATGCCGTGAATGGCGCCGTGGCCGAGCTTTCACGCATGGCTACCGTCGATCGCAAACTGGGCGACATTGCCGATACGCTTTCGGACGCCTGTATCTCCCTTGAGGATTGCGCGAACGAGCTTCGTTCCTATCGCGATGGGGTCGCCTTCGATCCTCGCGAGCTCGCTCGCATGCGCGAGCGGTTTTCCGACCTCAAGGGCCTGCTGCGTCAGTGGGGTCCGACCATGGACGATGTCTTTGCCATGCGCGACCGCTCACAAGAGCTGTTGTCGCTGGTCGAGGATGGCGATGAACAGATCAAAAAGGCGCGCGAGGCACTCGGGAGCGCCGAGCGCGAGCTGTTCGCTGCTGCCAGGGCACTTAAGCGCGCTCGCAATACGGCGGCCCCGCGCTTCTGCCACGAGGTCGGCCGCCAGATGGCTCGCTTGGAGATGGGCGGCGCCGAGCTCGTCTGGGAGTCGCGCGATCTTCCCCGTGCTGAGTGGACGCCCGTTGGTCCTTCGAGCTACGAGCTGCTATACCGCAGCGGTGCCGGCTTGACGCCACGTCCCCTGCGCCGCATTGCGTCGGGCGGCGAGCTCAGCCGCGTCATGCTGGCAAGCAAGGTCGTCCTCGGTAACGCGGACGGTGTCGATACGCTGGTGTTTGACGAGGTCGATGCTGGTGTCGGTGGCTCCACGGCGCGTGCGCTCGCGGGCGTGCTGGCAGATCTCGCCGCTACGCATCAGGTGATTGTCGTAACCCACTTGGCGCAGGTCGCCGTCATGGCCGACAAGCATTATGTTGTCAGCAAGGAACCGGGCGAAGTCCCCCAGACGCATTTGGACGAGGTAACCGGCGAAGCGCGTACCGCCGAGATCGCCCGCATGTTGAGCGGCGATCAGTCCGAGGCAAGCTTGGTCCACGCAAAGCAGATGCTCGAAGAAGCTCGAGGTTAGGTCGTATCAGCGGTGTTGGTGGGACAAAATAGACTGATATTTTTGTCCCACTACGCGTTTTACTCAACGACCTTATCCGGCTGGATGAGCTCCTCGTAGTAGCTGATATGCTCGCGGGCGTCTTCGATTTCGGGCAGCAGGAAGTTGTAGATGACCTCGATGATCATCGTGGCGCTCATCTTGGAGAACGCGAAGTCGCCCGTTGTCAGTAGTGCTTCGTGGTTGACGGTATTAAAGGTGTAGTCTGCCAGGCGCGCGAGCGGGGATTTGCTGTCGCTGCTGATGACGACCACGGTTGCGCCGCAGTCGCGAGCCGCTTTTGCCATGCGATTCAGTCGGCGCGATTTGCCGGAGTTTGAGATTAGCACGATGACGTCACCCGGGCGCAACGTGAGCGCAAAGCCGATTGATGTCTCGCTAATGGTACTCGTCATGCAGCGCAGGCCCAGCTGCGAAAACTTAAATGTCGCGTCGAGCGCGACCGCGTTTGTATTGCCCACGGCGGCGAACTCAATAACGCCGGCATTCTTAAGCGCGTGTACAACTGCGGCCAACGTGTCGTGATCAATGCCGTCGATGGTCGCATTAAGCTCGCTCACCTTGGCAGCCAGGATGTTCTTGAGGCTCTGCTCCATATTGTCGAGCGAGACCTCGTCAGTCAGGCCCTCGTTACGCTGGCTTTCCAAATCCCTCGCCAACGAAAACTGAAAGCTGCGGAAGCTACCAAAGCCAAGCTTGCGGCAGAAGCGCGAAACGGTCGCCTCGGACGTGGCGGCGGCGCGCGAGAGCTGAGCGGCCGTGAGGCGTGGCGCCTCGGACTGGTGCTCCAATATATAGTCGACAATGCGCTGCTCGGATTCGCTGTATCCCTGATGGGTGCTAATGAGGGAAAGTGCGCTCTTGCTACTATCGGTCATGGATGGCTCCTGGTTGGCATGAAAATCTAATTTGATTCGCAATGCCATAGTATACGGGCATTTTCAATTACAAGATACACCTTGCCGTTTCAAGTGTTAATGGTAAACTTTCACTTACCGGTTACGGTTATGAAAGAACCTTTCACCGGAGAATTGCACCTTGTCTCTTCTCACGCGGACGGTAGGTTGGTATCTTTCAGTTGTGGAAAAACGCGCATCGAAGCGCGTGTAGGGGAGCGCCCGCGGGCGCTGTACTCAAGAAGGAGGGACACATGGCTAAGTTTGACATCATCGCCGCGACCGGTTGCCCGACCGGCATTGCGCACACCTTCATGGCGAAGGAGGCGCTGGAGAAGGCAGCTGCCGAGCGCGGTCTGACCATTAAGGTCGAGACTCATGGCCAGGTCGGTGTCGAGAACGAGCTCACCAAGAGTGAGATCGCTGGTGCCAAGGCCGTCGTCGTCGCAGCAGACAAGGATGTCCAGGCTGAGCGTTTCGCCGGTAAGCCCATGGTTTCCGTTGGTGTTTCCAAGGCCCTGTCCGTTGAGGCCGCCGGTAAGTTGATTGACCGCGCGCTCGCCGCCAAGGGCGACGACACGGTTGCCGCTGCCGCCGATGTCGAGGACGAGGTCGAGGAGAAGGAGTCCATCGGTCACGTCATCTACAAGCACCTCATGAACGGCGTCAGCCACATGCTGGTCTTCGTCGTTGCCGGTGGTGTTCTGACCGCCATTTCGTTCCTGTGGGGCATCACGTCCTTTGATTCGACGGCTGCCGACTACAACAGCTTTGCCGCGATGCTCAAGATTATCGGCGGTATCGCAATGAACCTCATGGTTCCGGTGCTCTCCGCTTACATCGCCGAGTCCATCGGCAAGCGCCCGGCGCTCGTCCCCGGTTTCGTCGCCGGTATGATTGCCATCCAGGGCTTGCCTGTTAACGCCGATACCGGCATGATCGACGCCGGTGGCGCAGGTGTGGGCTTTGGCTTCCTAGGCGGCATCGTCGGCGGCTTCCTCGCTGGCTATGTCATCCTGCTGCTCGAGAAGGTTTTCTCTAAAATTCCTGCGAGCCTTAATGGCCTGAAGGCAATCTTCCTGTATCCGCTGTGCTCTACCGCCATCGTCGGCCTGGTCATGCTCGGTATTTCCGGCCCCATGGCTGCCATTAACCAGGGCATGATGGATTTCCTGCAGAGCCTCGGTAACTCCGGTCCGGTGATCCTTGGCCTGGCCATCGGCTGCATGTGCGCCTTTGATATGGGCGGCCCGGTCAACAAGGCTGCTTACGCTACTGGCACCTTCCTGCTCGGTACCGCTCTCGAAGCTGGCGTCGGCACCGAGACCTACAACTTCGGCACCAACTTCATGGCTGCCGTCTCCGCCGCCTGCATCGTTCCGCCGCTGATCACCACCTTTGCCGTCGTTGTCGGCAAGAAGTACTTCAGCCAGGAGGATCACGACGCCGGTGTCGTCAACCTCATCCTTGGTTGCACCCACATCACCGAGGGCGCCATTCCGTTCATGACCAAGAACATCTGGCCTGTCATGCCCATCATGATGCTCGGCTCTTCTATCGCTTCGATCCTGACCATTATGTTCAACGTTCACGATCCGGCGCCTCACGGTGGCTTCCTGGTCCTGCCCGTTGTCGAGAACGGTCCGCTTTGGGTCCTCGCGATCCTCATCGGCGCTGTTGTCGGCGGCATCCTGTTCGTGGCCTTCAAGAAGTACGACATCGAGAAGAATCAAAAGGCCGCTCCTGCAGCCAAGCCGGTTGAGGCTCCCAAGGCCGCTGCCGTCGAGGCCCCCAAGGCCGAGGCTGCCGACTTCGTGAAGGTCGAGAATGTCTTTGTCGCCGAGGACTTCGCTTCTCGTGACGAGGCTCTGAGCTTCGTTGCC
>WGSQ01000006.1 GCA_014871605.1 Collinsella sp.
ACGCCGGGCCGACTCGCTTCGGATGGGGCTCTACACCAACTTTCTCGACACTACCTGAGCTCGCCTCGATCAGCCCGGCACGTACCTGCTCCAAGCGCTGCTCGAGTTCAGTCTCGTTTGCGGAGAGCGAGATAAGCACAAATTCGTCTCCACCGATGCGGAACAGCATCTCATCGTGCTCCATGGTTTCGGAGAGCGTGCGGCAGATGCTCAGAATATAGCGATTGCCTTCGGCGTGGCCAAACCTATCATTGCAATGTTTGAGATGGTCGATGTCAATATAGGCGCAGGTGAAGGGATCGCCTTTGCACCAGAGCTGATCGACATGGCGATCGAGTCCGCCGCGGTTGCCCAGATTGGTGAGCGAATCGATATGGGCGCTGCGTTCGAGCAGCTGGCGCTCTTGTTGCAGGATGGCATGGGTCTTTTGCAGCTGCTCGCCAATGCCGCGCAACTCCGCGGGCAGTGTCGCGGCATCGAGCTCGGCGGTCGAGACCCCATTCGCCAATCGCTGAAGATAGGCAACAATCGATTGCTCGCCCAGGCGATACAACTCGTTCATGATGCAAAAACCTCCTTGGGCGAGACAACGGTTTGTATCATATCCCCAATTGCATTTTAATAGGGATATAAGTTAGCCGATGGGGACAAACGCGTCCCTCAACGGCTGCCGCCTGCATGTGAACGCATCAATCCTCGTCGCCGCTATCGAGCAACTTCTCAAAATCTACCGTCGGCATAGGACGGTAGTAGAGGAAACCCTGTGCATAGCGTGCGCCCATCTGACGCAGCAACTGAGCCTGCGCCTCCGTCTCGACGCCTTCGACCACAACGGGCAGCTCGAGCGATTGCGCCATCCCGAGCATCGACGACACGATCTGTGAACTGCGCTCGTCGGCGTTTCCGCTGGGCACGAAGGTCCGGTCGAGTTTGATGACGTCGACGTTGACGTTTTTGAGCATCGCGAGCGCGGACTGGCCGGTGCCAAAGTCGTCCATAAAGGTTGAGAAGCCGCGGGTGTGCAGATCGGCTGTCAGCCTATCCACGGCCTCGGACTCTCCCGTATAAGCCGTCTCGGTGATCTCGATGCGTATGAGCTCGGGCGGCAGGTTGTATTGGGCGGCGAGCGCCCCCATATGCTCGGCGACGTCGAAGGCAAGGATATCCACGCGCGACACATTAAACGAGATCGGAACCACGCGAAGCCCTCGGTCGATGCGCTCGCGCAACCACGAGGCAACGCCCTGCCAAATATATTTGTCGAGCGTCACCACAAAACCGCTTTCCTCGAGGGCGGGGATAAAGGTAGCAGGTGAAATGGGGGAGCCATCCTTGTCAATCCAGCGCGTGAGTGCCTCGGCACCAATGATCTCGCCGGTTTCCATGTCGACCTGGGGCTGCAGGTAGTACGTGATGCGGCCGTTTGAGAGCGCATACTGGAACTCGGTTAGCGTGTGGTGGAACGCAACCTCATGCTCATATTCCTCGGGGCGGAAAACGGCAATGCGCTCCTTAAAGTCGTTTTTGGCGCGTCGATTGGTAAACATGGCCTTGGCCTGCGCGTCGATAGTGATTTCCTCATTGGAGTCGATGGGGTAAACGCCCATGGACGGCCAGAAGCCTACGCCATCATCATGTCTGGCTACGGCCTCGCGAACGCGGTTGTAGATTTGATGGACGGTGATGTGCTTAAAAGGGATGAGTATGCAAAAGTCATCTTGGCCCCAGTACCCTGCGACGCCCATATCGGCATTCTCGATGTCCTTGAGGACCGTGCCCACATCGGCGAGTACGCGGTCGCCCTCGGCCTGGCCGTGCCATTCATTAAACAGGCGCATGTGGCCCATGTCGACCGTGGCGATGCACCAGGTGCCGTCGCGCCTTGCCTCGAGAAATGCGTTGGCGCGCCGCATAAACTCGCTGGGTCGATAGAGGCCCGTGAGCATATCGATGCGTTCGGCGATTGCGCTTTTGCGTTCGACCTCGGGTATAGGGAGGCTGTCGTTGGGGACAAGCCCGCCAGCTGTGCGAAGGCGACGATCGAGTTCGCCCAAAACAGTCGATGCTTGGGAGTCCAGGCGTTCGTAAAAGGTTGGGACGACAAGACAGACGGGAGCAATGGTGTCGCCTGCGATTTGCACAGGAGCGAAAACGGCCTCTTTAAGGTGGCGGGTCAGTTGCTCGAATGCCTCGTGGTCCAAATCGTTGCTGAGCACGACTAACTGGACGCTTCGTGAACGGTAGACCCGGCTCCTGCCGCGGGTGATCGACAGCATGCGGCCCGCGTATTCGGCAAGCATGTTGTCGACAGCCTCGGCCCCGTAGAGCTCGTTGAGCTTTGTCGTGCCACGAACGCGCACCGCTATAAGCCCTGTCTTGCAACGGTCGAGGCGGCAGGTATCGATGGCATTGACCAGCATGCGCTGCGTTCCGAGGCCTGTGGCGGCGTCGACGGTTTCGGCAAGTGAGTGGTTGACGAGCTCGCCGACATAGAGCGAGGGGACATTTCCGTCGCCGTCGATACGAAACCCGCGAGCACGGCAAAGGACGTAGTCGCCTGTGGCGTTGCGCACACGATACTGCATGACGCGACGGTGCTTGGTACCGTTGTAGACTTGGTCGATGTCGTTGACGAAGGCCTCAAGGTCGTCGGGATGGACGCGCGTTTTCCAGTAATCGCGACAGTTGTCTATGTGCTCTGAGGGAAGGCCAAGATCGCGCAAGGCACCTTGTGACCAAAGGGTGCGATGTTTGTACAAGTTCTCGATAAAGAAATAACGACCTTCGTTGAGCATCGAAAAGGCGTCGAAAATACGATCGCTTATTTCGAAGTCGTCGGCGTGGACTTGCGTGATATTACGTCGATCGAGGTGCACGGCATGACGTAGCTTGTAGTCGTACATGCGATGGTCGGCATCGAGTGTCATACGGTTGGTGGCTTCGCCCAGGGCGGGGTCGGCATGCGACACTCCATAGCTAAACGAGTGGGGCATCTCGGAATCGTTGTTTTTGAGCAGGATCGTTCGGCAGTGTTCCAGACGTTCGGCGAGGTCCTCCTCGGTTGCAATCGTAGACAGGATGGCAAACTCGTCGCCGCCTATGCGAAACGCCGCCTCGTCCACTTTCATATACAGCTTGAGATAGAGGCTTACCTGCAAGATATAGCGGTTGCCCTCGTCATGCCCAAAGACGTCGTTGCAGTGCTTGAGATTGTCGATATCGATGAACGCCATGGTAACGGGGGTGTCCTGCTCCCAGAGCTCCTCGAGGGAACGGGCAAAGCCGCCACGGTTGCCAAGCCCGGTAAGCTGGTCGGTAAAGGCAGTCCTAATCAGATCATCCTGGCGCTCGAGAAGGTCGCGAACGGTCTTTTCGAGCGTTTCGGTGTAATTGCTGACAGTATCCATGTCGTAAGCGGCTTTCTGAGGTCGGGCGAATTGCGTCGGGCGAGCTCGTTGTGCACACGCGTTGTTGTTCGGCGCTTTGCGTGTATCCAGGCCCCGCCTCGCTGCGTTGTTGGGTTAATTTACCGGCTAATGTTCGCTGTTGATTACTGCTGAGTAGTATAAACAACAGTGCAGAATTATATATGGGTGCACATGCTGTGGGCGGCTATTATTCGACAAACGGTAGTGCGACGATGCGATGTCCGATAAAAATGCGACTGGGGTGGTATATGTTGACGGGTATACTTGTTCCGGTTTTAAACGCAGGAACGGAGATGGTCGCATGGCACAGCCGGATACGACGCGCACGGTGGGGCTCGCGCTCGAGGGAGGCGGCTACCGCGGTATGTATACGGCGGGCGTGCTCGACGTTTGGATGGAGCACGGTTTGACCTGCGACCATATGGTGGGTGTCTCGGCGGGCGCGGCGTTTGGCTACAACTTTAAATCGCGGCAGATCGGACGCGCCATTCGCTATAACAAGGCCTATTGTGCCGACAAGCGCTATGCGGGTGTAGCAAGCTGGCTGCGGACCGGCGATATGTTCAATGCCGATTTTGCCTATCACGAGGTGCCTATCGAGCGCGATCCCATCGACTTGGAGGCGTATCGCGCCTGCCCCATGCGGTTTACGTGCGTGTGTACCGATATCGAGACGGGCAAGGCTGTCTATCACGATTTGCCTTATGGCGACGAGCGGGATATCGAGTGGATCCGGGCATCGTCGGCGATCCCTGTGGCGACGCGTCCCGTTGCTATTGACGGGCATAAGTATCTGGATGGTGGCGTGGCTGATTCTATTCCCAGTGCATGGCTGTTTGCGCAGGGGTATGACCGCAATATCGTGGTACTCACGCAGCCGGTAGGCTTTGTGAAGCAGCCCAACAGCGTGATGCCCATGCTGCGTCGCGTGTTCCGTCACTATCCGGAGTTTGTCGCAGCGCTTGAGCATCGGCATGAGGTTTACAATGCCACGCTCGATGACCTGGCACGTCGTGAGGCTGCCGGCGATATCTTTGTGGTGCGTCCGAGCGAATCGGTGAAGGTGCCGTCGCTATGCCGCGAGCCCGATGAGCTCGAGCGCATCTATCAGATCGGCCGCCGCGATGCGGAGGCGACTTTGCCGGCGTTGGAAGCGTATCTGGCGGGGTAAGGGTCGCATGCGGAAAGTGCATCCCGGAATGAAGGTCCAAACCGGGATGCGCTTTCCGCTATTGAAGATATGAGGCTGCAGAGCAGCTGCTCGGCCTAGACTTATGCCTGCTGCCAGGTGTCGACAAGCTCCTTGGCCGCGGCGTAGGGGTCGTCGGCACCGCAGACGGCGCTCACCACAAAGAAGCCGTCGACGCCGGTGGCCTTGAGCTGCGGCAGGTCGGCCGTCTTGACGCCGCCGCCCACCACGATGGGCGCGGGGCTTGCCGCATGGAGTGCGGCCAGGTCCTCAAAGCTCTTGGTGATGATGGAGCCGTCGGCTGCGCGTCCGCAGTCGCGCTTAGTCTCGGTCTCGTGGAGTGGGCCGATGCCCAGGTAGTCGACTAGGCTCATGTCGGCGGTCTTGACGTACTCGAGCATCTCCTCGCAACGGGCCGAAAGGCCCACGATGGCATCGGGGCCCAAAAGTTTGCGGCAGACCTCGACGGGAATATCGCTCTGGCCTACATGCACGCCATCGACAGCAATACCCTGCTCGCGCGCGGCGAGTACGCAGTCCAGGCGGTCGTCGATTAACAGGGCGACCTGACCGGTCTTGCCAGCCTGTGCGATTGCCTGCGCGGCGTCGCCGGTCAGTGCGATGATCTCGCGGGCGCTTGCCACCTTGGAGCGCACCTGGATGCAGGTAAAGCCTGCGTCGAGCGCCTGGGCCACCACATCGCCCACGGGGCGTCCCAGCGTGTTTTCGGGGCCGAGTACTAGATAGGCCGAGATATCAAGGTTGTCGCGGATGCTCATCGTGCTTCCTCCTGCTTCTTGATCTGTGCTTCCAAGCGCTCGAGCTTGCCGGTCATGGTGTCGGTAAATCCGGGACGAATATCGGCTTTGAGCACGACTTCGGTGCGGATGCCCTTGTTTGCCAGAACAAAGGTCGCGTCGCGCACGACCTGCATGACCTCGTCCCAGTCGCCTTCGATCTCGGTAAACATCGAGGTGGTGCGGTTGGGAAGGCCGCTCTCGCGTATGACGCGCACGACCTCGGCGACCTCGGCGGAGAGCTCATCGCCGGTGCCGCACGGGGCGATGGCCACGGCGACGAGCGTGTTCATGCCGGCATTGGTTGTGGGCTCGGACATGGCCTATGCCTCCTCGAGCTCGAGTTGGTTATCGGCAATGTCCTGGGCGGTTGCGCGGTAGAGCTCGTCGATAAAGGCGACCTTAAAGCTTGCCGGGGCATCGGCGACAGCGGCGGCGCGCGTGCCGGCAACGTTGTAGACGGCGGTGCCGCAGACGGCTGCCGTAAACGGATCGGCAGCGCAGGCGTACACGGCCAGCACGCCGCCCTGCGAGCAGCCGCAGCCGGTGATCTTGGACATGAGCGGGCTGCCGCCGTGGGACTTGGCCACGGTCGTGCCGTCGGTGATTAGGTCGACTTCGCCCGAGACCACTACGGCGCCGCCGGTGTAGCGAGCGAGCGCCACGGCAGCATCGCGGGCGGCGTCGACCGTGTCGGTGGTATCGACACCGCGCACGCGGCTCAGATCAGCCGCCTCGCCCTCAAGGCCCCACAGGCCGGCGAGCGCGATGATCTCGGAGGCGTTGCCGCGTACGATGGCGGGCTTGTACTGCTTGAGCTCGTTTACCAGCTGGGTGCGCAGGCTGCCGATGCCCAGGCCCACCGGATCGAGCACCCAGGGCTTGCCGGCGTCGTGTGCCGCCTTGGCCGCGCGGGGAATCGTCTGCTCGTAGATGGGGAAGAGCGTGCCCATGTTGAGATAGATGGCGCCGCCGCCGGCAACGAGCGCCTCGCCCTCGTCGGGCAGATAGACCATGGCGGCCGAACCGCCCACGGCGAGCTGCGCGTTGGCGACAAAGTCGATCGTCACCGTGTTGGTGATGGAGCCGGCCATCGGATTGGTGGCGCGAATCTCATCCACGGCCTTGACCATATGTTGCTTAAGCTGTTCCGAATCAATCACTGCACATGCCTCCTTGGCATAGAAAAGGGGCGCTGTGCATAGACAGCGCCCCTGTAAAGGCGGCATGCTCCCTACGCCAGCATTAACTGACAGGTTCAAAGGATTGGGCCCCATGCCCTCTCAGCCTTGTGGTTTGCACCGCCGGCACTCCCGCATCGAATCTGTTGTTCCCTATACTAACGCACCTGCCAAATAGGGACAGGTTTATTTTGGCAGGTCGTTACAATAGGTAGGACCGATACGAATGGGGACCTCATGATCAAACTTGTGCTGACCGATATGGACGATACGCTGATTCCAGCTGGGCATGACGGCGCCAGCGACTACGCCATCGAGGGCATTCATGCCATGCAGGCGGCGGGTCTGCACTTTGGCCCGGTTTCGGGTCGCCAGCCGTCCGCGATGGGCTGGATGTTCAAAAACCGTTCCGAGTGTTTTTCGACCGGTGCGTTCTGTAACGGCCAGGTGATGTTTGTCGACGGCGAAGTAGTCGCTTCGCGCGCAATCGACAACGATGCTCTGATGCGTTTGGCCGACTATCTGGAGCAAGAGACCGACGATACATTTCTAAAAGTCTACAGCCTGGGCGATGACTTTTGGGGCAACGATGCCTATTGCGTGACGAGCAATCCCGAGCGTGTGCGTCGCGCTATGGAGTCGGGCGGCAATGCGTGGCTCAAAGGCGAAGAGGCCCCGTGTCGTCCCGTCGTCGATGGCGCGCCGGTGTTCAAGGCGAATATCTGGAGTGCCCGTTCGCGTGAGGAGCTCGCGGAGCTACGCGAGAGCGCTGCCGTTGAGGTGCCGGAACTCTCGCTTGTGTTTCCCAACAACCGCGTGCGCCTGTTCGACATCCTTCCGGACGGTTGGGACAAGGGCTGCGCTGCGCTGGAACTGGCGCGCACTTTGGACCTGACGCCCGATGAGGTGGCCGTATTTGGCGATTCCGATAACGACCTGCCCATGATCGATGCCGTTCCCAACTCCGTGGCGGTCGCCAATGCCAACGAGGCCGTCACGGCTGCCGCGCGCTGGCATATCGGCGCTGCGGCAGATGATGCGGTTGCCGGGGCTCTGCATCAGATTGCCGCCTGCGCCGCGACGGGGGAGATGCCGCCGTTTATGCGTCAGATGGACGCGACGGGTTTCGACGTCACGAACGTCTAGGGAGAAAGCCATGAAGCTCCAGCAGCTCAGATATGTCGTCAAAGTTGCCGAATGCGGCAGCATCACCGAGGCCTCGCGCCGGCTCTTTGTGTCGCAGCCTTCGATTACCGCGTCAATTCGCGATCTCGAAAACGAGATGGGTGTACACATCTTTGAGCGCACCAACAAGGGAGTCATTGTGTCCGAGGAGGGCGAGACCTTCTTGGGCTACGCGCGCCAGGTGCTCGACCAGGCCGACCTGCTCGAGGGCAAGTACAAAGGCACATCCGAGCAGGTGCCGCACTTTAGCGTGAGTTGCCAGCATTATTCCTTTGCCGTTAACGCGTTTGTTGACGTGATCCGCGAGTTCGATGCCGCGCGTTACGACTTCACCCTGCGCGAGGAGCAGACTCACGAGATTATCGAGGATGTCGCGCATATGAAAAGCGAACTGGGCATTCTGTACTTATCTGAGCATAACCGCGAGGTTATCGAGCGCATGCTTGCCGCCAACGAGCTCGTATTCGAGGGGCTTTTCTGCGCTACGCCGCATGTCTTCGTGTGCGCAGACCATCCGCTGGCGTGCCGCTCGAGCGTGACGCTTGAGGACTTGGAAGACTACCCGTTCCTGTCCTACGAGCAGGGCAGCTATAACTCGTTTTACTATTCCGAGGAACTGACCTCGACCTTTGAGCGTCGCAAGAATATCCGCGTGCGTGACCGTGCGACGTTGTTCAACCTAGCTATGGGCCTTAACGGTTACACGGTGTGTTCGGGCGTGATCAGCCATGAACTTAACGGCCCCGGTATTATCTCGATTCCGCTCGATGTAGACGAGTACATGGAGATTGGCATCATCACGCGCAAGAACACGACGCTCACGCGCTATGGACAGGCCTATATCGACGCGATTCGTCAGCATATCTAGGCTGCTGTGCTCCGCGCGGGTCAAATTTCTTTATGGCAGTCCAGACTGATATAGGAATCATCTATATCAAACTGTTATAAACGTATATTTTACGATGGCCATATGAGCGCTCATACTTTGTCCCAGTAAAGCAACCAATTCAAAGGGAGATATCTATGAGTGCTTTAACCACGCTGAACGCGCCGTTTCGCGCCGATATCGTCGGCAGCTTTCTTCGTCCACAGGCCGTAAAGGACGCCCGTGCCGCCTATGCTGCGGGCACACTCGACGCCGCCGGCCTTAAGGCCGTCGAGGATGAGGCCATTCGCGACCTGGTGGACAAGCAAAAGTCCGCTGGCCTGCAGGTGATTACCGATGGCGAGTTTCGCCGCAGTTACTGGCACCTCGACTTTATGTGGGGGCTCAACGGCATTGAACGCCGTACCTCGCGTACGGGCTATATGTTCCACGACGAGGAGACCACAGCCGACACCGCCGTGGTAACCGGCCCCATTAGCGGCGAGAACCATCCGTTCGTCGAGCACTTTAAATTTGTCAAGGCGCTCGAGGGGGAGGGCCAGGTCGCGCGGCAAACCATTCCGGCGCCGATCCAGACGTTCTCCGAAGTCACGCTCGACCGCTGCGACGGCCAGCAGGAGAGCCTGCGCGCTGTCTATAAGACCGATGAGGAACTTGCCGACGCCATCGCAGCCGCTTATCGCACGGTGATCGCCGACCTGTACGCAGCAGGCTGCCGCAACATCCAGTTTGATGACTGCACCTGGGGCATCTACTGCGACACCGATTTTGTCGCCAAAACCGGCATGAGCCCGGTCGACCTGCAAAAGGTAAGCGAGCTGGGCGTGGCGCTCAACAATGCCGCCATCGCGGACAAGCCCGACGATCTGGTCATCAACACGCATGTGTGCCGCGGCAACTACCACTCCACCTATGCCTTCGAGGGCGGCTATGACCCCATCGCGCCGTACCTGTTCGCAAACGAGGATGTCGATGCATTTTACCTGGAGTTCGATACGCCGCGCGCCGGTGGTTTTGAGCCGCTCAAGTACGTTGCCCCCGGCAAGAAGGTCGTGTTGGGCCTGGTGACCACCAAGGTCGCTGAGCTTGAGGACGAGGATGCCATCGTCGAGCGTATTCACGAGGCGGCAAAGTACGTGCCGCTCGAGAACCTGTATCTGTCGCCCCAGTGCGGCTTTGCCAGCTGCGAGATTGGCAACAAGCTGACCGAGGACGAGCAATGGGCAAAGATCGCGCTGGTCAAGCGCATTGCCGAGCGCGTTTGGAAATAGCGGTAACGTTCGCAGGTGACGGCGCGTGCGAGACATGGCGCATCGCGTGCAATGGTTCGGATCGTATCGTTCGGGCAGGTTATCCGATATGCCTGATCGCCCTTCCATTCGAAAGGACATCCATGTCCCAGTCCTCGACGCCCGCCGTCAGCGATGCCATCTACGACGCATCGTCGCTCGGTCGCCCGCGCATGTTCCTGCTCGGCCTACAGCACCTGTTTGCCATGTTTGGCGCCACCGTGCTGGTGCCCGTGCTCACCGGCCTCTCGGTATCGGCAACGCTTTTGTTTGCCGGCTTGGGCACGCTGCTGTTCCACTTCCTGTCGCGCGGTAAGGTGCCGGCATTTTTGGGCTCATCGTTTGCCTTTATTGCCGGTTATGCCGCAATCGCGCCCAACGGCGAGGCCGAGCTTCTGCCTTACGCCTGCCTGGGCGTTGCCTGCGCCGGTCTACTCTATCCGGTACTTGCGGCACTCTTCCGCGCGTTTGGCGCCAAGCGCGTCATGCGCTTCTTTCCGCCGGTAGTGACGGGCCCCATCGTCATTTCCATCGGCTTGATTCTGGCGAGCTCCGCTATTGCCAACTGCCAGACCAACTGGCTTGTGGCTGTTATTGCCGTTGCCGTTATCGTGATCTGCAACATTTGGGGTCGCGGCATGGTCAAGATCGTGCCGATTCTGCTGGGCGTTGTGGTGAGCTATGCCGTTACGGCTGCGCTGGGCGAGGTCGACTTTTCTGGCGTCGCAGCCGCTTCCTGGGTCGGTCTTCCCATCGTGTGGGACAACACCGTGTTTGCGCTCTTTGGACCGCAGTTCGATAGCGGTCTTGCCACGACGGCCGTCATCACCATCATGCCGCTGGCCTTTGCGACCATGATCGAGCATATCGGCGATATCTCTGCTATTGGCTCCACCTGCGAGCGCAACTACATTGCCGACCCCGGCCTGCATCGCACGCTGCTCGGCGATGGTCTCGCCACGATTCTGGCTTCGCTCTTTGGTGCTCCGGCCAACACTACGTATGGCGAGAACACTGGCGTGCTCGCCCTGACGCGCGTGTTCGACCCGCGCGTGATTCGCATTGCCGCCTGCTGCGCCATTGTGCTTTCGTTCTGCCCCAAGTTTGCTGCTGTGATCGCTGCTATGCCGGCATGCGTTATCGGCGGTGTGTCACTCGTGCTCTACGGCATGATCAGCGCCGTTGGCGTGCGCAACCTCATCGAGAACCAGGTTGATTTCCAGAACAACCGCAACGTGCTGGTGGCGGCTCTGGTGCTCGTGCTTTCGCTCGGCATTGCCTACAGTACCGCCGGTGCCATCGTGCTGGAGCTGGGCGGCGTGACGATTTCCCTTTCGGGTCTTGCCGTGGGATCGCTGGTGGGTATCGTGCTCAACGCGATTCTGCCGGGTAACGACTTTGAGTTTGATGTCTCCGCGCTTGAGGAGGCTGCTGAGTAGCAGCTGCGTTCAGCTAAAACAAGATATGGTGCCCATGCGTATATGCGCGTGGGCACCATTTTTAATGATTCAGTATCCAGTGGATGCCGCGGGCCATGCGCAAGTCGGTTTGGGCAAAGTGATTGCCGGGGTTGAGCTCCAGCGTTGTTGGAATGCCGCGCTCGACGAGCAGCGCTTCCATCGCGCGTGTGTCGTCGAGTACGTACCGCATCATGCGGTTGGGCGTCTTGGTCTCTTTTTTGCCGAGCGAAAGATAGACAGCTTGCGGACTGCCGGCAAATGGCGCCGTGCTGGCGCAATCGACAAAGTCGGGAAACCATAGCGACCCCGATGCGCTCGCCGCGCGGCCAAAGACATCGGTTTGCCAGAGGGCCCAAAGCGAAAAGAGGCCCGCGAGCGAGTAGCCGGCAATGCCGCGCCAGGTGGGCGGCTGAGGAAGCGACGACTCCACCTGGGGGATTATCTGATTCAGCAGCTCATCAAGAAAACCGGCAGCTTGGCCGCCGAAAGGCTCGGCATCGCGTACGGTCCCGTCGCATTCCCAGGGACTCAGCTCGCGATTCCAATCGAGCCCGCCAATGGCGACGAGGGTGAATGGCGGACAGTCGAGCTCTCGGCAGCGGTCATAAACCTCGCTGCCGTTGCCCATGACCACGGGGAGGTAGATGACGGGCGCGCCTTCCGTATGCTCCGAATGTACGGTTATCTGCTTTTGCGCTTCCAAGGCAGGCTTCTCTCAGTGTTGTGATATCGGCAGTCCCAATTGTCGCACGCCAGCGTATACCGGTTGGACAGCATCAAGAACATTCGCGTGCGTCGTGCGGGCGCAAACAGAAAACGCCACCGCCGGAGGGGAGCTCGGCGGTGGCGTTGCTAAACGGTGCTGGGGCTCGGGGCCTTCGCGGGAGCTGCCATGTGCGCAGAGGCGTCTAAGAACGCTTACGGCTCGCCATGGTGCCTGCGGCGATAGCGGCTGTTCCCGCAAGGACGGTTGCCACGATGGCCGCACCCGAGGTGTCGCCGGTTGCCGCGAGCACGCCGGTAGTCTTGGCTTTCGTGGTTGAAGCCGCAACGGCCTTGGTCGGCTTTGAGCCCTCAGGCTTGGGGTTCTGCTTGGACTCCGCGGGCTTGCTTTCTGCGGGCTTGGTCTCGTCGGGCTTGGGGTCTTCCGGCTTGGCTACCTCGGGAGGTGCGATGGTCGTACTTTTGGCGACTGCTTTGATATAGAGGGAGTCGACCGTGGCGTCGCCCGTGCCGATGGCTTGGCCTGCCTCGTAGATGCCGTCACGGAGCTTGCGATAGTCAATGACCTTGCCGCCTTCGGGCGTCTGGATGGCGGCGTTCTCAATCTTGATGGTGCCGATTGTCTTGCCGTCAGCGCTCATGGCACGGGCAAAGATTGCCGCTGTATCTCCTTCGGCCGTTACCTTGCTGCGGATGATCGAGATGACTGCGGGTGTGACGCCCTCGCTGGTCTGGGCGATGATGCCGATGTTCTCGCCTTGGGGTTCGCGCCTCGTCTCGCCATCTTGGTTTTCGCTGTAGGGGATGGGGCCGTCGCCGTTCTCGACATAGCGGGCTATGGCCTTGACAACGGAGTCGCTGATGTAGATGTGGCCGCCCTTCTCGTTGGGTCGATCGTTTCTGGTGGAGAATGCAGCCGAAACCTCGCCTTCCGCAAACGCGTCCACGGTGGAGCCGTTCTTGACGACGATGTCGTCCTGGTAGGTGAAGAGGGCGTTGGCGCCACCGTATCTGCCTTTACTTGCACGGACCGTCACGTTTGCATGATCGAGGGTGATGCCCTTGTGGGCATAGACGCCATATTCAACACCGTTTACGTTGAGGGAGGCGTTTGTGGCTGCGAGGCTGCCCTTGGCCTCGACGGCAGCGTCTTTCTCGGAGCTTGCCTTGACCTGGCTGCCGTCCGAGATGTTGATATTACCGCCGCTCCAAAGGGCCTCACCATCGGCTGAGCTTGCCTCGACCGTCCCGCCACCCTTGATGGTGAGGTTCTTGTCGGCTCCAATACCCTTGTCCTTGGTAGCCCTGGCGGTGACGGCTCCGCTGTCGTCAATCGTGATATTGCCGTTTGCCCTGATGCCATCCGATGCACCCGTGGCGTTGACGTTGCCCGAACCTTTGATAGCGAGATCACCTCCGGCATTGATGGCATCAAACCCAGTGCTCGTGGCGTTGACGGATCCGGCTCCGTCGATGTTGATATTACCCGTGGAGAGGATAGCGTCCTCAGTAGATGTCACGCTGAGCGTGCCGCCCTCGTCGCCTTGGATATTGAGCTCGGCATTCTCGTTAGTGCCATGAGAAACGTTGATGCTTTCGATCCATTCGGCAGTGACGATGTTGGTTCCCGAGTAATTCACGTTGAGCTTGCCTGCGGCCTGGATCTCGCCGCCGTTATAGTTGTTGAGCTTCAAGTCGTCGGCGCCGTCCCACGACCAGGTACCGGCCTCGTCGCTCGCCGCGGTGTTGTACTTGTTGCCGCCGCCCTTGGCCCATTCCGCTGCGAGCGAGACGCTCGGCATGAGCAGCGAGCTCACCGTGCGCGCGCACACGGCGCCCGCGACGATGCCGCGCGTCCCGCGGCGCCAGCTGCCGTGCGCGAGTCCTATGCGACGGCGAACGTCGGGTTCGGCAACATGGGTTCCGGCGGTAGTGTCATTGCGTTTGGGGGTCGTGAACAAGGCTGCCATGGTTGCTTCCGTTCTCATAGGGCCTATACGACTAGATTCAGCGTATCTGCTGGATGTTGCCGGCGGTAGTGCCGTTTGGAGGGCAAAATGTCCAAAATCCGGAAGAGGAATAAGCTGCGCACCTACGCGTTGTCGGGCATTAATCACAAAGCGCGGAGCCGCTTGTTGCGACTCCGCTCGCGTGTGCGCCATACGAGTGCAAACAGAAAACGCCACCGCCGGAGGGGAGCTCGGCGGTGGCGTTGCTAAACGGTGCGCGGACTAGGCGGCTTTAAAAGTGTCGGTTCGTGTATGAAGGGCGTCTATGAGTGCTTGCGGCTCACCACGGCGCCCGCGGCGATGGCGGCTGTTCCCGCAAGGGCGGCTGCCACGATGGCTGCGCTCGAGGCGTCGCCGGTTGCTGCGAGTTTGCCGGCGATCTTGGCTCCCGTGGCTGCAACTGCAACGGTCTTGGTCGTCTTCGTGCCCTCGGACTTGGAACCCTCGGGCTTGGTCTCGCCTGGCTTCTCCTCGGGCTTGGTCTCCTCGGGAGGCGCGATGACCGTGCTCTTGGCGACAGCTTCGTTATAGGGGGAGTCGATCACAGCGTCGCCCGTGCCGATGGTTTGACCCGCCTCGTAGACGATGCCGTCGCTGAGTTCTTCCTTGTTGCGATAGTCAATGACCTTGCCGCCTTCAGGCGTCTGGATGGTGGCTCCTTCGATTTCGATGGTGCCAATCGCCTTACCATCCGCGCTCATGGCAAGGGCGAAGATTGCCGCCGTGTCTCCCTCGGCCGTGACCTTGCTGCGGAGAATCGAAATGGTTGCGGGCGTGATGCCCTCCTTGGTCTGAGCAAAGATGCCGATGTTCATGCCTCGGGGCTGAGGGTTAGTTTCGCCATCCTGGCCTGCACTGTAGTGGTCGGGGCCGTCGCCGCCGGTCTCGGCATAGCGGGCTATGGCCTTGACAACGGAGTCGCTGATGTAGATATGGCCACCCGCTTCGCTGGAGTAGAAATTACTGGTGGAGATTGCAACCGAGAACCTGCCTTCCGCGAGCGCATCCACAGTCGAGCCGTTCTTGATGATGATGTCGTCCTCATCGGTGAAGAGTGCGCTGACTTCCCCGCCATCTGAGCTTGCGCGGACCGTCGCGGTCGCGCCATCGAGCGTGATGCCCTTGTAGACATAGATGCCATACCCAACGCCACTTGCGTTGAGGGAAGCGTTCGTGACCGTGAGGCTGTTTTTACCGTCGATGGCGGCGTCTTCCTCGGAGCTTGCCTTGACCTGGCTGCCACCCGAGATCTCGATATTGCCGTCGGCCCAAATCGCATTGTCCTCGATAGAGCTTGCCTCTACCTTGCCGCCGCCCTTTATGATGAGGTTCTCGTTAGCATCGATACCCTGATCCTCGGTGGCCTTGGCGGTGACGGTTCCGCTGTTGTCGATCGTGATGTTGCCGTCGGCCCTGATGCCATCCGAATCGCCCGTGGCGTTAACGTTTCCCGAGCCCTTGATAGTGACATCGCCCCCGGCATCGATGGCATCGTGCTCGGTGCTCGTGGCGTTGACAGTGCCAGCGCCGTCGATGTTGATGTTGCCGACGGAAGTGATGGCGTCACGAGAAGATGTCACGTTGAGCGTGCTGGACGCGTCGCCCTGAATATTAAGCTCGGCGTTCTCGTTCGCGCCATCCTTAACCTTGATGCCGCGGCCGTCGTCGTTAGTGACGGTGTTGTTGCCCTCGTAGCTTACGTTGAGCTTGCCCGCTGCCTCGATCGCGCCGCCGTCATAGCCGTTGAGCTTCATATCGTCGGCGCCGTCCCATGACCAGGTGCCGGCGGCGTCTCCCGTGGGGCCCGCGGCCGCTTCGTGGCGGACGCCGCCAACGTCCACCCACTCGGCTGCGAGCGAGATGCTCGGCATGAGCAGCGAGCTTACCGTAAGCGCGCATACGGCGCCTACAACGATGCGGCGCGTCACGCGGCGCCAGCTGCCGTGTGCGAGCAGCATGCGACGGCGCACGTCGGGCTCGACAAAATGGGCTCCAGAGGTTTTGTCATTGCGCTTGGGGGTCGTGAACAAGGCGGCCATGGTTACTCCCATCCTCATAGGGCCTATGCGATTACGCCCAGCATATCTGCAGGATGTAGCCGGCGGTAGTGCCGTTTGGAGGGCAAAATGTCCAAAACTTGGGAGGCAATACATCGCGCGTCCGTGCGGTGCCTGGCTTTAAAAGCAAAGCGCGGAGCCGCTCGATGCGACTCCGCGCTTTGGTGTTCTGCTTTGGCAGCTTTGCCGCTACGCTACGAAGAAGTAGACGAGGAAGGCGAGGGCTGCGATCCACATGAGCGGCTTGATCTTGGAGGCCTCGCCCTTAAAGAGCGCGACGATCACGTAGGCGATAAAGCCCAGGCCAATACCGGCAGAGATGGAGTAGGTGAAGGGCACGCCGGCGACAATCATGAACGCCGGGAAGCCCTGCGACACGTCGGACCAGTCGATCTCGGAGGCCTCGCTCATCATGAGGTAGCCTACGTAGACCAGAGCACCGCAGGTGGCGGCGCTGGAAACGATGGTGACGATGGGGGAGAAGAACGCGGCGAGAATGAACAGCACGCCGGTGGTGACGGAGGTGAGGCCCGTACGGCCACCGTCGGCAGCGCCAGAGGTGGACTCGACGAACGTGGTGATGGAGGAGACGCCCATAAAGCCACCGGCAGCAGCGGCCACGGAGTCGACGATCAGGATGGGGCGGATGTCCTCGACGTTGCCGTCCTCGGTTAGGAACTCGCCCTGCTTGGCGACGGCCATCGCAGTACCCATGGTGTCGAAGAAGTCACTCATGAGCAGCGAGAAGGCAACGACGAGCAGCATCGGGTCGGTCAGGACCTTTACGATGGCCATGTTGCCGTCGGCGGTGCTGGCAAACGGGGCGCCAAAGGTCGAGAAGTCGAGTGGTGCGATGAGGCCCTCGGGCGCATGGGTGACGCCCAACGGGATACCGGCGATAACGGCGACGATGATGCCGATGAGCAGCGAGCCCGGCACGTTGCGGGAGGCCAGGGCAACCGTCACGACGATGGAGATGATGCCGACGATAAAGGTGGGAGAAGTGATGTCGCCCAGGCCGACGAGCGTACCGGCACCAGCGGTGATGATGCCGGCGTCGCACAGGCCGATCATGGCGATAAACAGGCCCAGACCAACCGAGATGGCGTGGCGCAGGACCACGGGGATGGCGTCCATGATGGCCTCGCGCAGGCCGCACAGGACGAGCAGCAGGATGACGACACCCTCGAGGAAGATGACGCTCATGGCCACGTGCCAGTCACCGCCGCACATGGTGGTGGTGATGCCCGCGATCATGGCGTTGATGCCCAGGCCCGAAGCGCAGGCGAGCGGGCGGTTGGCGAAGATACCCATGCAGATGGTCATGATGCCGGCGCCCAGGCAGGTGGCGCAGGCGAGCGCTCCCGCATCGATGCCAGCGCCCGAGAGCACCGCGGGGTTGACGGCGATGATGTAGGCCATCGCCAGGAATGTTGTCAGTCCAGCGCGGAGTTCGGTCCCGATTGTGGACTTGCGCTCGCTGACGTGAAATAGTTCGTCCATGCATACCCTTTCCTTGTTCGGCCCCGAGTTTAGGCCGATTGACACGAACTCACCCACTATATCGCCTTTGTGAAGTTGGTGTTCCTCACATGTTGATGTTCGGCGGTTTGTAACGGACGGGCGGTATCTTTCGCATGAAATTGTGTAGGTACCGTATACTTAAGCGGTTACAACGACCCCTATGGAGGAACGTATGATTAAAGAGCTCTGCCGCGACGAGGCTATCCTGTCCCAGCGTTGCGAGGTCGCGACCGTCGAGGACGAGTCGGTCGCTCAGGACCTGATCGATACCATCAAGTCGCTCGACGATGCCGGCTGCCTTGCCGCTAACCAGATTGGCGTTACCAAGAAGGTTTGCGTCTACCTGGACGATGCCGGCGAGCCCCACGTGCTCTACAACCCCCGTCTGGTGTTTGGCCTGGGCACCAGCAAGATGGAGGAGAGCTGCCTGACGCACGAGGAGGTCACCAAGTCCACGCGCTATATCAAGTGCAAGGTTGCCTTTGACCAGATCGTCGACGGCAAGATGAAGGAGTGCCGCCGCGACTACGCGGGCTTTGAGGCACAAATGATCCAGCATATGATCGATCACTGCCAAGGTAAACTTGTCTAGGGTGACTACGGCACCGCACTTCGTCTCTTTTGGTCCGGGCGTGACATTGTTGTCATGTCCGGGCTTTTGTGTTTAGCGCCTTTTTGTTTGGTGACAATAACCTTAGCAAGAACGTAAAGCTGGGAGGCGCTATGTGCACGAGCATTCGATTTACCGATAATTCTGGCCACATGTATCTGGGCCGCAACCTCGA
Source organism: Collinsella sp. (assembly GCA_014871605.1). Lineage (GTDB taxonomy): Bacteria > Actinomycetota > Coriobacteriia > Coriobacteriales > Coriobacteriaceae > Collinsella. Next base: position 18,514 of record WGSQ01000006.1, read on the forward strand.
CTGGAGCTTTGACTACGGCCAACAGGTTCGCGTGATGCCGCGCGGGTTTCACATTCCGTATTCGTTTATCGACGACGCGACAGCGGCACACGCGGTGATCGGTATGTGCATCGATTACAAGAACTATCCCATGTTTTTCGATTGCGGTAACGATGCGGGCCTGGCTGTGGCGGGACTCAACTTTCCCGGCTATGCCGAGTATGCCGAGGGCCCGGTTGATGGAAAGACCAATATCGCGGCCTATGAGTTTCCCCTGTGGGTGGCAGCAACGTTCTCGACGGTCGATGAGGTCGAGGCCGCGCTGCGCGACACGGTGATTGTCGCCAAATCTGCCGGAGAGGGATTGGGCGTGTCGCTGCTCCATTGGATTATCGGCGACAGCCAGCGCAGCATCGTGGTCGAGATGATGGCTGACGGCCTGCATGTATACGACGATCCGGTCGACACCCTTGCCAACCAGCCGACCTTCCCGTGGCACATGGAAAACCTGCGCACCTATATCACAGCCACAAGCGATTTTCCGCAGACGGCGACATGGCGTGGCGCCGAGCTCAAGCCCTATGGCGCGGGTGCCGGCATGCGCGGTATTCCGGGTGATTGCTATTCGCCGAGCCGTTTTGTAAAGGCGGCGTACCTCAATGCCAATTATCCGCAAAAGGAGAGCGAGACCGAAAACGTCGTCCGCATGTTCCGTTCACTCGAGGGCGTGGTGATGATTGAGGGGGCGTCCAGGATGGGCGACGGCAAGTTCGAGAAGACTATCTACACCGGATGCTTTAGCGCGCGCACGGGCAATTACTACTACGCGATGTATGGGGATCCGTCGATTCGCTACGTGAGCCTGATGGATGCTGAGGGCGCGAGCCCCGATAGGCTCGTGGTTCCCGAGCCGCGTCGTTCGTAGCTCACTGGTCCGTTGCGACATAAAACGGCCTCGCACCTCTTATGAGATGCGAGGCCGTTGTCGTCAATGGCTGGTGGCGTGTTAGAAGTTGGCGTCGTTGAACTGGGTGCTCTCGAGTCCGTCGAGTTGCTGTTCGGGCGTATCGGCGACGCTCTCGAGCAGCTCGGTGGGATCGACGTTCATGCTCTTGCCGGCCTCGTTGCCGTTGACCAAGTCGTCCGAGAAGATGTCGACCTCCATTTCCTCGGCCTCTTCGATCTGAACCTCGAGCGGCACCTGGGTGCGCACAAGTTTGACGGCCGGGCGCATGCGGGCAAAGAGCGGTACGTACTCAATGATGATGGCCGAGTTCTCGAGACCGTACCAGCGTGCCGGGCTTCCGCAGGCGCGGCGGACGGCGTACTTGATGGCCATCACGCGGTGGTCATTGCGGTTGATGTCCGTTTCGGGGGCAAGCATCTTGCGCAGCATGCAAAAGCGGAAGTCACCTACGTTGCCGCGCGTCTCGTAGATGGAGTAGGTGTGATGTTGCGGCGGCAGCTCGCCCGATGCCATCAAGTCGCCGACGATCTGACGCAGATAGGCGTTGACGCGCTGGTTGACCTTAAAGCCCAGGTCCAGGCGCACGCGGAACAAAAAGTCCGTGCCAAAGGTCTCGACGGAATACTCGTGCGTATAGGGTTCGTCGGTAACGTGCACGTTGATGAACCAATATGCCTTGGCGCGCTTGGGATGCTTGTCCAGGATGGAATAGAGCACGTCGCGGTCGAGTGTGAGCGGGTCGGGGCTGTTGGTGAGAAATACCAGATTGTCGGCGAGCACGGGATAGGTCTCGTCATTGCGCAGGCGATTGAGCTGGTCGATGTACTTGGAGACGGGCAGCAGAATCGTCTGCGTGCGCTCGATGGCGGTGCCGCGGCGCCACACATACATAAGGCCAAACAGCAGTGCGGCCAAGAAGATCATCACATAGCCGCCGTCAAAGAACATGGTGAGGCACGAGGCGAAAAAGCACAGCTCAATGGCGCCGAAGAGCAGGACGAAGACGCAGGCGCCCAGCTTGTGCTTGAGAATGCCGGCGATATAGCTCGTCAAAAGCGTGGTGGTCATAAGCATGGTCACGGTAATGGCGAGGCCGTAGGCACTCTCCATGCGCTCGGAGTTTTGGAACAGCAGCACGATGAAGATGCAGCCGACCCACATGATGTTATTGACGAGCGGAATGTAGAGCTGGCCCTTGGTGTCGCTGGGGTAGTGGATGCGCAGGTGCGGCATAAGGTTGAGGCGCGTTGCCTCGGATACAAGCGAGAACGAGCCGGTGATGAGCGCCTGTGAGGCGATGATGGCCGCCACGGCCGAAAGCACGATGGCAAAGGGGCGTAGGGGCTCGGGGAGCATCATATAGAACGGGTTGACGATATCCATCGCGAGCATCTGGGGGTTGGAGTTATTGGCGAGCAGCCAAGCTCCCTGACCCAGATAGTTGAGGATAAGGGCCGCCTTAACAAACGGCCAGGATGCATAGATGTTTGCCTTGCCCACGTGACCCATGTCCGAATAGAGCGCCTCGGCACCGGTTGTCGACAGAAAAACGAAGCCGAGCACCATGATGCCCGAGTGGTTGATGGGCGAGAACAGGAACATGATGCCGCGAATGGGGTTGAGCGCGCGCAAGATGGACAGGTTGCCGAGCATGTTGAACAGACCGGCGCCAGCCAAGAACAGGAACCATAGTGTCATGAGCGGGCCGAAGAGCTTGCCGATCGACGAGGTGCCGGCGCGCTGCATGGCAAACAGGCCGCAGATAATGATGATGGTGATGATGATGACGTTGGTCTGGCCGTCGCCCAGCAGCGCATGGCCCCATTCGATGGTGCGCAGACCCTCGATGGCTGTGGTGACCGTGACGGCGGGGGTGAGGATGCCGTCAGCGAGCAGTGCCGCACCGCCGATCATGGCGGGCAGAATCAGCCATGGTGCCACCTTGCGTACGAGGCTGAACAGGGCGAAGATGCCGCCTTCGTTGTGGTTGTCGGCCTTCATGGCGATTACCACGTACTTGACCGTGGTCACGAGCGTCATGGTCCAGATGACGAGCGAAAGAGCGCCCAGGATCATGTCCTCGCTGACGGTACCGATGCCGCCGTTGTTGGCGACGATTGATTTCATGGTGTACATGGGACTCGTGCCGATGTCGCCATAGACGACGCCGAGCGTTACGAGCAGCATGCCAGCGGAGAGGGGAATGGCTCCATGCCCGCCTTGACTACGCTGGTCTTGGGGGCTTACCTCCAATTTGTTGTGTGCCACGTGGACTCCCTTAGACATCCGGTTATCTGTCTGGGACAGATAACCTTTATGCCGTCTTTATACATACAAGAGCAGTTTGGCACATCGGGTGATTTTAGACAATAATCCTCAACTGGGGATTATTCATGTACGCAGGTAGCATTTCAAAGCAGGGGCATATCCACTGAATGGCTTGCTGCAATGTGATAACCGCGGACGCGCCCCTGCTTCAAAACTGAAGAGGGGCTTTTAAGCACGTGCTGTCTGGGCGATGCCGGCCTTGGCATTTGCGCGTTTGCCGGCGAGTTCGCAAAAAATCGCGCCGCCGATGATAAGTGCGGCTCCCATTAGGCGGATTGGTGTTATGGCTTCGCCTAAAAGGACGGCGGAGAATACAACGGCCGAAAGCGGCTCGAGGTAGCCGACAACCGCGACGGTCTGGACGGGCAGCTTGGCGACGGCACTAAAGTAGAGCAGGCAACCGATGCCAGTGTTGACGACGCCGAGCATGGCGACGGCGCGCCAATCAATACCGGCGGCGACGCCGGCGGACAGGAATAAGGGAGCGCCCTGCGTGATGAGCGTAAGGACCAGCGCGGTCACAAAGGCGGCGCTCACCTGGAGCGTGGAGTTCTCGAGGCCTTCGATGTGTGGCGCACCCTTGCTAGCGATGACCATCAGCGCATAGCAAAATGCCGAGGCGATGCCGCAGGCGATACCCGCAATGGGCATATTGCCGCCTAGACCTTGTGCTGCAATGAGAAAAGCACCGCAAGCAACGGCGATAAAGCCGGCGATTTTGCCACCGGTCAGCTTTTCGCCAAAAATGAGCGGGGAGAGGGCCATAACGATGATGGGGCCGCAGTAATACAGCAGCGAGGATACGCCGACGCCGATCGTCTGGTAGGCGCGGAACAGAAAAATCCAGCTGGCGCCCAGCGCGGCTCCCGAGAGGAGGAGGGCTGCGGCTTCGCGGGGGCGAGATGGCGCCTGCAACTTATGGCGTTGCGTAGTGACGAGGATGACAACGAGTGAGAGCGCACCCAAAAACGTGCGCAGGAGCACGATGTCGGAGCTCGGCAGCGCGATGGCGGCGGCGATGATGCCTTTGGAGCCAAACAATAGCAATGCTGCTAAGTACGTAAACAGTCCGTTGTTCATGCGCTGACATCCCCTCTATATCCGAGCATCTTCACTATGGGTGAACTGGCTTTAGAAGAAAAGCGAATATAATGCATGGCTGACATGACAAAAGCTCATGCAAGGGTGGAGGACTGCCGTGGAAACGAATATTCAAAAGATGCAGGTGCTGCTCGAGACAGTGCGCGCCGGAAGCTTTACGCGCGCCGCCGAGCGCCTGAGCTATTCGCAATCGGGCGTGAGCCGCATGGTGGCCGATCTTGAGGCCGATTGGGGCTTTAAGGTGCTCGACCGCAGTCGCGAGGGCGTGGCTCTTTCTGCTGACGGGCGGCAGGTCATGCCGGCTGTCGAGGCGCTCTGCGAGGAATTCGTTCGCTTGCAGCGACGCGTGGATGAGATGCGCGGGCTCATGCGCGGCAAAATCTGCATCGGTACGTTTTCGAGCGTGGCGACCCACGTGCTGCCGCCGGTGATTGCTCGTTTTCGTGCCGATTATCCAGACATTGATTACGAGTTGCTGATGGGTGACTATTCAGAGATTGAACAATGGGTGGCAGAGGGCCGCTGCGATCTGGGCTTTATCCCGCATGAGCCCCGAGAAAATGGCATGACGTCGCGGTCTTTGGTGCGCGACGAGTTGATGGCGGTAGTGCCGGCAGACTCTTTGCTTGCCACTGAAGAGGTCGTCTCTCTTGCCGATTTGGCCAACGAGCAGTTTATTCTGCTGGAACGCGGCACCGATGACGAGATTACGCCGCTGTTCCGTCGGGCGGGGCTGACCGTGCGCTCAAAGCTGTCGACCTGGGATGACTATGCGATTATGGCCATGGTCGAGGACGGCCTGGGCGTGAGCGTCCTTCCGGCGCTCATCTTGCGCCGCTGCCAGTTCAATGTCGCCATTCGTTCGCTCGAAGGACATCCCCATCGGCAGATCAACGCCATATATCGAACGGCCGATGTTTCACTTGCCGCCGCTCGATTCCTTGAATACCTCTAAATGAGCGCACGCCGTTGTCGCTTTGGGATAAATCTCGAGGTTTGGCTCATTTTATTTTTGAAATTGAACTTTCAAATGAGGTGCCGCGCTATACTGCTTGCTAAATTGAACCCTGGTTCAATTCGTGTTCTATAAATTGAACTTTGCCAGCAAGGAGGTTCTAGTGGCCCAAGAGACGTTTAGCGATCGCCTGCGACAGACTATGTCCGATCGCGACGTTCGCCAGTCGGACGTAATCCGCGCATCGGAGATGCTCGGCAAAAAACTCGGCAAGAGTCAGATGAGCCAATATGTGAGCGGCAAGACGATTCCGCGGCGCGATGTGGCAGAGCTGCTCGCCCGTATTTTGGAGGTCGATGTTACCTGGCTGCTCGCCGGTGACGCCGACCAAGGCGAGGAATCATCTTCCCGCAACGATTCCAAGCCCGAACCCCATCCCTCAGCTCAAATTGCAAGGAGCGCCACCATGCGTACTTTTTCTAAATCCACCAAGCTCGATAACGTCCTGTATGACGTGCGCGGTCCCGTCGTCGACGAGGCCGCCCGTATGGAGGACGAGGGCGAGCGCATCCTCAAGCTCAATATCGGCAACCCGGCGCCCTTCGGTTTCCGCACGCCCGATGAGGTCATCAAGGACATGCGCCAGCAGCTGCCCGACTGCGAAGGCTATTCCAACTCGCGTGGCCTGTTCTCCGCGCGCAAGGCGATCATGCAGTATTCGCAGATCAAGGGCCTGCCCAACGTTCAGATGGAGCATATCTACACGGGCAACGGCGTGTCCGAGCTCATTCAGCTTTCGATGAACGCGCTGCTCGACAATGGCGACGAGATTCTGATCCCCAGCCCCGACTATCCGCTCTGGACGGCGTGCGCAACCCTTGCCGGCGGTCATCCTGTGCACTATCTGTGCGATGAGCAGGCGGATTGGTATCCCGACCTGGAGGATATGGAGTCCAAGATCACGAGCGCGACCAAAGCCCTCGTCATCATCAACCCCAACAACCCCACGGGCTCGGTCTACCCGCGCGAGGTGCTCGAGGGCATCGTCGAGGTTGCACGCAGGCATCAGCTGATGATCTTTGCCGATGAGATCTACGACCGCCTGTGCATGGACGGTTACGAGCACGTCTCGATTGCCTCGCTCGCTCCTGATCTGCCCTGCGTCACCTTTAGCGGCCTTTCCAAGTCGCACATGATCGCGGGCTATCGTATTGGCTGGATGGTGCTTTCGGGCAACCAGCGCTGCATGAGCGACTTCATCATGGGCATTAACATGCTCTCCAACATGCGCCTGTGCTCCAACGTGCCGGCTCAGTCGATCGTTCAGACGGCACTCGGTGGTCATCAGTCCGTTAACGACTACATCCGTCCCGGCGGCCGCGTCTACGAGCAGCGCAACTTTGTGTATGAGGCGCTCAACAAGATTGACGGCATCTCGGTGGTTAAGCCGCGCGCGGCGTTCTACATCTTCCCCAAGATGGATGTGAAGAAGTTCAACATCACCGATGACGAGCAGTTCGCCCTTGACCTGCTGCACGAGAAGAAGATTCTGATCACGCGCGGCGGCGGCTTCAACTGGGCTGAGCCCGACCACTTCCGTATCGTGTACCTGCCACGCATGGAAGTACTCAAAGAGTCCCTCGAAGACCTCGCCGACTTCTTTGACCATTACCGCCAGAGCTAGTGGGATAGAAGTTCCGCACTATGAAAAGCTCCCTGCAGTTGTTTTGCTGCAGGGAGCTTTCTTGAATCGGCGGAACTAAATAACGATTCCGCAACAGTGGTCGATTTCGTGTTGGATGATCTCGGCGGTGTAGCCCGAGAAGTTTTTGATGCGGTGAACGAAGTTCTCGTCCAAATACTCCACCTTAATGCGGCGATAGCGGGTACAGGGACGCTCGCCGATCAGCGAGAGACATTCTTCGCTCATCTGATAGGCATTGACCTGCTCAAGAATTTGAGGGTTGTACATCAGGAGTGTCCTGTTGCCGTCCTTTACGCAGATGATGCGTTTGCGCACGCCGATCATGTTGGCGGCGAGGCCCACGCACTCGCGCTCATGCTCGTGGAGTGTATCCAGGAGATCCTGCCCGGTCGCGGCATCGTCGGGTCCCGCGTCTTCGGAAGGCAGACGCAAAAAGAACTCGGATTTCATGATGGGCTTGATCATGGCGGGCTCCTCATGTCTTATGCTTTCGTGGACTTTTAATAATAGCGCGGAAGGAAAGCTGTGCGTCCGCGTTACAATCTTTCGACGTTGGACCATGTTGTCAGATTCGTCGTGTACGGCGTCTGGCGTAAGTCTAGGGCTCATTTTTCGCCCTGGACTGTTCCTCTGGGGCGATGCGACTGTCGTTTCAAGAGGAAGGAAATGCATGGGGAGCAAATCTCAGCAACAAGTTCAAGCAGCGCCATCGGCCACTTCGGCGTTTCTCGTCGTAATGTATATCGCGGCCTTTGTTGCAGCCTTTAACGAGAACATCATTAACGTGGCGTTGCACGACATTATGGCGGCCTTTTCGGTGGGTGCCACCACGGCGCAGTGGCTTGTTTCGGGCTACATGATCGTGACGTCGATCTTTACGGCCATCATGGCCTTTCTTTCCGGTCGTTTCTCGACGCGCAAGCTGCTGTTTTTCGCATGCGGATGCACGGTCGCCGGAGAAGTCCTGTGCCTGGTCGCCCCGTCGTTTACTGTTTTGCTGCCAAGTCGTATTTTGCAGGCTGCGGGATCGGGCATCTTGTTTCCACTCATGATGAATGTTGTGCTATCTTGCGCTCCGCGCGAGAAGCTCGGTCTGTATCTGAGCCTGGGCGGTGCCTGCATTACGCTAGGGCCGGCGTTTGGGCCCGTGATTAGTGGTCTTATGTGCACGTTGTTTGGCTGGAGAGCGGTGTTCGTGGTCCCACTGGTGGGCGGCATCGTGGTCGCTGTGGCGGCAGCAAAGCTCGTTCGGAATGTCGGAGAGTGTTCGAACGCCACGCTCGATATTCCGTCGGTTGTTTTGCTCGCCGCCGGCATTACGGCGTTCGTGTATTCCGTAGGCGAGTTCTCGACCAATGTGATGGCCGGTATCGTGACGCTTTTCGCCGCTGTTGTGGTGCTCGGCCTGTTTGCGGTTCGTCAGCTCAAGCTCGAGCATCCGGTGCTTAACGTGCGTCCCATGGCGAGCGTTCGTTTTTGGCCTGCATGCCTGCTTGTGGTGGTGTCGATGATGACGACGTTCTCGATGAGCGTTTTGTTGCCGCTCTATTTTGAGGGCGCATACGGCATGACCGCACTTGTCGCGGGTTTGCTCATTTTGCCGGCGATCGCCTGCAACGCCGTGACCTCGATTGTGGGCGGACGCGTGATGGATGCCCGTGGTGCGTGGCCGCTGCTGCCGGTCGGCTTTGCCCTGATCGCTGTGGGGCAGACTGCCATCTCGATGACGGCGGCAAGCATGAACATCGGCGTCGTCGTGGCGCTGACCGTTGTGGTGTATGCCGGAGTCGGTTTGGTGCTGAGCCCCTCACAGACGGCCGGCCTGGAGACGCTGCCCGCCGCCGAGCATCCTCACGGAACGGCATTGCTCAACACGTGGAACATGATTGCCGCGTCGTTTGGTCCATCGCTGTTTATCGGTGTACTTTCGAGCTCCGCGGCGGCAGCCGGCGCCGTTGGCGTGGCGACGGACGTTGCCCAGGCGATTGGATTTGCGGCTGCCGTGCGGGTGGCTGCTGTGATTGCCGTGGTCGGGTTCGCGCTGTCGCTGGTGTATGCTCGTCGCGAGTCGCACATGTCGCATTAATGTGTGCACATAGATTCTGCAGCTAGATTGGATGGCGACACCATAAACTAATGGACGTTTTGCCGAGAGGCATGAATGTATAAAGCGCAAAGAGTGCGCGACGGGCCCCGCGAATGGGGCGATGATGCCCGAGAGGGCCAAGAAGGAGTCTCATGTCTGAGAACGAAGAGATCATGAACGAGACCGAGAACGAGACCATGGCTGCCGAGGTTGAGGCAGTCGAGACCGTGGAGACCGAAGCTGCTGAGGTTGAGGCTGCTGACGAGGTTTCCGCCGAGGAGGAGGCCGAGGTTGTCGAGACCGCCGCTGATTACGATGACGAAGAGCTGATGGACAAGATGCAGAAGGCCGCTCGCCTGCTGCGTAGCCGTCGCTTTGCTATTTCCAAGGAGGAGGAGGCCAAGGCCGAGCGCATGGCGAACATCGAGCGCGCCATTAAGCTCCTTGACCTCAAGCCCAAGATGGAGCAGAAGGAAATGTCCGACCTGCTGGGCATGCGCCTTCGTGAGCTCGATGGTCTGATGGCCGAGGCCGAGGCAGCCGATCTGGTCGGCCGCATCGACTACGCCTAGGCCGATATGCGCATGATCGTGGTATTCGCTGCAGAGGATGGCGCTGAGGGCCTGGTCGAGCTTGCCAACAAGAAGGAGAAGCTCCTGCCCGAGCTTTCTTACGAGGAGGCCACCGAGCTGATGGCCGCTCTCGATAAGGTCATCGCTCCGCTCGTCGCCATGGGCCTGGACGAGGACCGCGGTCCTCGCGGCGGCCGTGACGAGCGCGGTGGCCGTGGCGGCGACCGTGGCGGTCGCGGCGGCTTTGGCGATCGCGGTGGCCGTGG
>WGSQ01000060.1 GCA_014871605.1 Collinsella sp.
TCGAAGAGGGCTATCCCATGGACAAGCTGAGCCAGATTGTGCAAACCATGGCCGAGACCGCGCGCGAGGCCGGCGTGCGCATCATCACGGGCGACACCAAGGTGGTCGAGCGCGGCGGAGCCGACGGCGTCTATATCAATACCGCCGGCGCAGGCGAGGTGCCCGCTGGTGTGGAGCTCAGCGGCGCTAACTGCCAGCCCGGCGACGTCATCCTAGTATCGGGCACACTGGGCGACCACGGCATCGCCATCATGAGCCAGCGCGAGAGCCTGGCCTTTTCGAGCAACATCGAAAGCGACGCTGCGCCGCTCAATCATCTGATTGCCGACGTGCTCGCCGCCTCCCCCGACACCCGCTGCTTCCGCGACCCCACGCGCGGCGGTCTGGCATCCACGCTCAACGAGTTTGCCCAGGCCAGCGGCGTTGCCATGGAGATCGACGAGGATGCCGTGCCCGTGCGCCCCGACGTGCAGGCGGCATGTGAGATGCTCGGCTACGACGTTCTACAGGTGGCAAACGAGGGCAAGATGGTCGCCGTGGTGCCGGCTGAGCAGGCCAATGCCGCGCTGGCGGCCATGCGCGCCGCCCGCTACGGCGAGAACGCCGCCATCATCGGTCGCGTGCTGCCGCTTGCCGAGGGCACCCGCCCCGCCGTGCGCGTGCGCACCGGCTGGGGCTCAACCCGCATCCTCGACATGCTCGTGGGAGAACAGCTGCCCAGGATTTGCTAGCGGCTGCTCTGCAAGCTGCCCAGCATCCGGCCACAATCGGCCCGCCCATTTTCACTGGGACGTTGGCCCACTCAAACTGCGGGGAGATGGAAGGGCCCTCCTGCCGAGCTGATCGGCAGGAGGGCCCTTCGCTTTGCAAAACCATACTCCTTGCAGTATTTACCTGTCAGGCAGACGCTCGCTACGCCGCGCGACGCTTGGTGTAGAAAAACCAGCCGCCGACGGCCGCGATACCGACGATGCCCACGGCAACACCGGCGATGGCAAAGCCGTTCGAGCCCGCGTCCGCAGCCTTGTTGGCGGCGCCGGCGCTCAACGCGGCGGTCTTGCCGAACGTGCCCGACTTTTTGCCGCTCTTGTCTGTCTTGCCGGCGACGGAAGACTCCGTCGAATCCTTCTTGCCGAATTCGGCCTCGGCCTTGGAATCGCCAGCTGCCTTGGCGCCCTCGCTCGAGGAAGCACCGGCCATCTTGGCGGCCACAGGAGCCATTACGCCCGCAAAACCGGCGGTCCCGTTGCCGGCACCGCCGTCCGACCCGGCACCCGGCGTCAGGACGCCCGGCGCCACCGTGGGCTTCTGCGGGTCCTTGCTGCTCGAGCCCTTGCCCGCCGTCACGGCCGTCTTCCAGGCAATCGTCTCTCCCGAGGAGACACGATACGTCGTGAGCGCGCGGAGCGCCTGCTCGGTCGCCATGGCGTTGGCCGCGCCGCCCTTGCTGTGCGCATAGCCGTTGCCGCCGTCCACGCGGTACAGGTCCAGCGCGCAGACCACGTTGGTCACGGCATTTGCAAACCCGTTAACGGGGTTGGCCGGGTCACGGTCGAGCGAAAGCAGCGCGAGGATCACCTGGGCATTGGCCTCGGCAGAACCGAAATCACAGGTGCCCGCGCTCATCTTGCCCTTGAGGTAGGAGAGGCCGTTCTCGATGGCAGCATCGACCTTGGTGTCGCCCTCATAGGGCGCCACGGCCTGGATCGCCATGGCCGTCAGGTCCACGTCGCCCAGACGCGTACCCTCCACGGCGTCGTCGCTGCCGAGAAGCTCGCAGACGGCGTCCGCGAGGCTCGCGCGCGTCCAGGCAGAACCGGCGGGTACATCCGAGCCGCTCGCATTAAGCGCCATCAGCGCAAAGATCTTCTCGTTGGCGCGCGTCATATCGGTGCGGCTGCAGATGAGCTCGACCAGGTTGACGCCGTCATAGTCGGTGATGTCCTCGCCGATGGCGGAGAGAGCCAGCGCCACACGCTCGGTCTCGGTCAGAGCGCAGGTCGCGCTTCCCCACTCGGCCTTGTGCTCGGCCAGCGAGGCGTGGTAGTTGTCGAGCAGCCCGGAATCGATCGTGCGGCCCGCCTTGGCAAAGTCATAAATCTCCCACTCGTCGCCGTACCGGAAGGCGTCGGAGCTGCGGCGCGCGTCGATGAACGCAGCAGCGGCATCGATGCCCGCCGAGGCGGACTCACTCGTAGCGGGGCTCGCGGCCACGCCGGCCACGGTGATGGTAAGCGTCACGGGCTCGGCACCGGCGGTCGCGTCCACCGGCGTACCCGTCGCGACCACCGTGCCGGCCGAAAGCGCCGTCACCGTGTAGTCGCTCGAGGCCACGTACAGGCCGTCGTCGGGAGCGCCGTCGACGTGCTTCCAGGCGCCCTTCTCGTTGCGGTCGATGCCCACGATACCCGAGGCGTCCTTGCCGTCGAGCGTCTTGAACGTCCAGATGAGGCCGGGCTCGGTCACGCTCCAGCCGTCCGCGTCGTTCTTACCGGTAAAGGTCAGGTCGAGCTTTTGCGCCGAACCGGCCTTGAGGTAGAGGCTGTCCGTGCCGGCCGTCACGCTCGCAAGCGGATTTTGGTAAGCATAAGTCACGTCGCACGACGCGCTGATGACCTTGCCATCGGCGTCCGTGTCGGGCAGCGTCGCAGTAAACGTGGTGGTGCCAGCCTTGTACGCCGTGTAGCCGATCTCGCCCGCGGTGGCGTAGGCCGCCACGGCAGGATCGCTGCTCGTCACGGTAAAGTTGTCGCGGTTGGTGGCGTTGTCGGGCGCCACCACCGGGCGTGCGCGATCGGTCAAAAACGCGCCGCGCTCGGAGAGCGGGTTGCGGCCCTGCAGGTAGACGGTGGCGCCGTCCTCGTTATAGCCCATCGAGATGGACGTGGCGGCCACGGCTTCTGACGTCAGCGTCACGCTCTTGGAGCCAGCGCCCGCAGATGCGACGTCGCGCGGGGTAACGGTGATCGTGGCACTGCCGGCATGCTTGAAGTAAAAGCAGGCCGAGTAGTCGTTGCTGTAGATGGTCGTAGGATCGCTCGAGGCAAAGTGGAAGCGGCTGAACGAAACGGGCACGTACTCGTCCTTATCGGCGTCGACGTAATGCACGCGCACCTCGAGGTTGCGCACCTCGGAGCCCTGGACGGTAGCCGCACCATCGGTCACGTCGCTCACGGTGCCGTCGGAGGCACGATACCACAGCTCAAAGTCATCGAACTGTTTGGCCTTGGCCTTGATCTTGATGGTGGCCACGGTCTGCTCGGAACCATTGGCCTTATGCTCGGTGGCGGTCACCGTGCCGGTGGCGTTGTCGTAGATGTAGAGCTCGCCCGTGGACTCGTTGATACCGATGTTTCCGCGGTTGGCATCGTCGGTGCCCCAGGTGACGGTGCTCGTGGCCGGCACGCCCTTAAGCGCAAAGACGCCAAGTTTGCGGTAGGCGTTCACAGCGTCGGGCGAAACCTCGAGCATATGGTCGGCAACTGTCTGGCTGGTGCCGTCGTTGGCCGTGAAGCTCACGGTGTAGGCGTCGTCGGGCGTGGTGTCCTCGGGCGCCTGGTAGCTGTTGCCCGAGCCAAAGACCGGCGTGCCATTTTTATCGATACCCCAGCTGCTGCCGTTGGCGCCGCAGTTGGCGTTGATGAGATCGGCGAAGGCATCGGTGGCCATGTCGGCGGGGTCGACGGCATAGGAGTTGACGAGCGCCGAGGCGGGAGCGTCCATCTTGTTGGTGAGGAATGCGCCCCAGTAGGTGTTGACGAGCTGGCCCGCGCTATAGGTCGCGAACAGCGCGCCCGCTGTGCCCTCGGAGGTCGACACGCAGTTGGACACGATGCCGCCGTCGAGCGTACGCGCAAAGCCCGCGACGCCCTTGCCGGTCACACTCGTGGAGCAGTTGAGCACGGCACCCTGAACCTTGTTGCCCAGGGGGCCGAACGCCTTGCCGTCCGTCGCCTGCTTCAGTTTGCCGGCAAACGAGATGTTCTGCACCACGCCCGTGGAGGCAACGCCGTCCATGAGCGACTTCACGCCGCCGCCGTTGGCGAAGGTGATGGTGTGGCCCTGTCCATCAAGCGTGCCCGCGAGCATGCCCGTGGGGGCAAAGAACCAGCTGTCATCGATGGTGACGTCGTTGTCGAGAACGTAGTAGGCGTCGGCGTCGGCGGGTTTGAACCTGTTTTTGAGGTCGCTCTGCGAGCTCAGGTGCACTACGTTCTGCGGCTGAGCCACGGGCTCGGTGGGCTTGGGCTTCTCGAGCGCGGCAATGGCATCGGTGAGCGTCTTGGTTGCGGCGTTGACCTCGGCCTGCTTGGCGTCATCGTTGGCGTAGACATCTTGAGCGCTCACAAGGGCCTCAGCGAACTTGGACCAGCTCTCGGCCGTGTAGTCGCCCTCGACCTTGGCGCTGGCATCGTCAATCGCAGCCTTGAGGACATCCTTGTTCACAACAGCCGCAGCGCCGCCCGAAATCAGCACGGGCAAACCGCCCTGCGCAGACCAGGTAAAGCCGGTGGCAGGGACATCGGTGTTGAGCTTATCGACCGAGACCTGGGTCTTGAGCTCGTCGACAGAAATTTTGCTGCCGAAGGAAGAATCGACCTTGTAGCCGCACGCCTGATCGCCCGCAGTGAACAGATTGTTGGCCACGGTGCCAGACTTGTAATATCCAACAAGACCGTGGGCGCAAAAACCCGACATCGATCCGGAAACGTAGGAGTTGATTACAGATCCACCGTTGAGCGTTCCCACCAGGCCACCGTAATCGGCCCAGGAGCCGTCATCGCTCAAAGCCGCCGTCGACCAGCACATCTGCACGGTTCCCGAGCAATTGATCGCAAGGGCGCCCTCATAATCGCCCATGGTTGCCCGGCCCGTCACGCCCAGATTCTGCACCGTACCAGCCACGCTCTTCGCCAGCGTCTTGCCGTTGAGCACGATGCTGTGGCCCTGGCCATCGAGCGTACCGGCCACGGTCTCGATCTGTTGGTCAGCCTCAAGGCTGATATTCGCCGCGAGCTTCACGACAGCCCCGGCCTCGATGGTGGTGGGCAGCTCATCGGCAAAAGAGACCATCACGGTCTCGCCGGCCTTGGCGACGCGCGCGCCGCGTGCCTGCTGAGCATCGGCATCCTCGTCGTCGATGTCCGCCGCGGCAGCAAGGCTCTCATCGGCAGACGGAGCGGCCTCGGAGCTCGCCTCGTCCGCCGATGCCTCGGCGCCTTCAGCACCCGTCTGCTCGTCCGCAGTGAAACTCGACTCGTCGGCATTCTCGGCAGTATCCGCCTGCTGCGAGGCCTGGGCCTGCGCCTGCACAGCGATCTCTGCCACGCCCTCGGCAAATGCCGACGTACCCGGCATCGACCAGACGAGCAGCGCCGAGAAAGCAGCGGCTCCCAGGCGCTTGAGCATAATGTTGTTTCGCGTCACCCGTTCTCCTTCTTTCGCGAACCTGCAATAGAGCCATGGCGAAGAAGGCGGGGCAGGCGATACCCCGGCAGCACAAAGGCGCACGTCAGCCACCCTATCGGCAGCAAAACGCACGCTCAGCAGCACCCCTTGTAGACCGGAATCCAGCGGCAAACAGAGAGGCCCTCGGTTTCGAGAAGAGCGCGGGCAGGTAATCTGACTCGCGGGCGCGCCCGCATACAGTAACCGCCTTGCTCGGGATTCTCACCCGATTCCCCTTTATGCGCTCGCGCGCACCCGTGCTCCGGCTTCTATTTTTAATCGGAGGAAGTGTACGTTACCGCAGGTAAATCGGTCAATGCGCTACACAAAAAACCGCCATACCCGAGCCATATGGCTCCCGGATGACCACCTATAGGCAACCCATATCGCCACTAGGCCGCCAACGAACCAAGCCCGCCCGCAAGATTGAGCGGGCCGAATGTCCCCCGTGGGGCTGAGGGGGCCAAATGTACCTGCTAGAAGCCATTTAAGCGTTTTAACAGGGACTTTTGGCCCCCTCAGTCCCACGGGGGCTTTTTGGCCCGCTCATCTTGCTTTAGCTCAAGCAAACGGTCCCGCACGATTACTCGTACGGGACCGTTTTTAGTTAGGGCTGTCGTCTATGACCCGCTCCGGTTAATTCGCACGCTTGCGGATAAGCACGGCCCCCATAACGGCCAGAACTCCAGCCACCGTCAGAAGCGCCACGGTCACCACAGACGAATCACCGGTCTTGGCAAGCCCTCCCTTGGTCGCCTTCTTGGCGGTATCGGTCTTGACGTCCGTCTTCACATCCGTCTTCTGACCGGGCTTCTGCCCAGGCTCCTCCTGCGCAGCCTGCGTCACGGTCACCGTCGCTTCATCGGACGTGGAAACCAGCCCGGCAGCACTCGTCACCTCAACGCGATACACCTTTGAACCGACCTCGGTCGTCGCGGCGACGTACTCAGCCGCCGTCGCCCCGTCGATGGCAGAGAAGTTACCGTCCTCGC
The DNA here is from genome assembly GCA_014871605.1 of Collinsella sp. GTDB lineage: Bacteria > Actinomycetota > Coriobacteriia > Coriobacteriales > Coriobacteriaceae > Collinsella. Next base: position 6,441 of record WGSQ01000060.1, read on the forward strand.
CCTTGACGAACCACTGGTAGGTAAGCTGGGCATCCGAGCCATCCACGCTGTCATCAACCGTCGCGGCAACGCTCAGCTTGGCCTCAGCGCCCTGAGCACACGTTACCGACTGCGGCTGAGCCGTGATGCTGGGAGCAACAAAAGCGGACGCGTACATAATCGGGGTCCGGGAGGTTCCATTCTCGGCGTCATAGTCGCTCGGCATAAACGCACTCGAGGTATCTCCCGCATTCACATAGGCGCGCATCTCATCGAGAAGCTTGGCCGCCTTGTTGTAGACCTGTTCGCTCACTGCGGCAAACGCCTTGTTGGCAAGGTCCGTGCGCTGATCGGCAGGGGTCGCCTGCATCAACCCGTCAACAACGTCCTGCTGGGCGATAACCTGCTTCTGAAGGACATCGAGGTAGGCGCGCACGTTCTCACCCATCGAGGCACGGTTGTTGTAGGCGAGCGTGTTGATGTCCATGAAGGCGTAGTCGAGGTTCTTGCCGTCCTTTTCGACCAAAGCCTGCGCAACGTCGTCCTTGCGTCCTGTATAAGTGCCGTCCACCGTGTTCCACGCCGGGAAGTAGTCAGCCGGAACTTCCGTCAACAGCGCAGAGTAGCTGGGCAGGTACACGCTGAACTCGCAACGCGAAAGCGCTTCCCACTGAATCGTGGCGATATCACTGGAAAGGCCGGACCGAATCTGGAAGATATTGCCCTCGGTCGTCCTGTTGTTGCCGATGGCATACAGGGCACTGTTGAGATTGGCGTTGAGGCTGTCATCCTGCTCACCGCGGGCAGCGAGGGAACGCAACGCCGTGAACGTATCGGATTTGATGCCTGGCGTAAACGTCAGCTGCGGGTCGATGAGCGAGGTGACGCGACCCTGTTCATCAACGGTATAGTCCGTCTGAGGCGCAAGGGCAGCACCGAAGTAAGCACGTCCCTGGGCCAGGCGCGTATTCTGCGACGAACCCGAATTCTCCTTGCCATACGTCTTGAAGATGTTCGGCGTGCCGTCGTCATAGGTTACGAGAACGCCGTTGGACTCGGGCAGCGTCACGACATCGGCCGAGTGCAGGCACTGACTCGCATCGTCAAGATCGACCTTATACTGCAGGCCGCCGATGTTGGGATTAACGGACGCCACGTCGTCGCTCATCTTGACGGCAATCCACTGATGGCCCGAAAGCTGAGCGAAAATCCAGGTCTCGGTATTGTCGGCAATGACGATCTGGTTGCAGTCCTGAGAGCCATACTGATCGATGATGGCACCGAGCTTCTCCACGCCGTCGCGCGCCGTGGACGAAACGCTCAACAGGTAGTCGGCCAGGTTATACTCGCCGATGCCCGTGTCGACACGAGGGTCGAGAGCATCGATTCCGTCGTTGTAATCCGTTGTGAGCGTCGCGGAAACGGAGACGCCGCGCTCGTTGGTGCCGGCCTCGGAATACACGCGGGACGCCGCCTCGTCGTCCTGGGCATCCCACTCATCGGGATTGTCACGAACATAGGTGTAACGATACGAGCGACCCTGATAGGTGTACTCAAAGCCGGTCCCCGGCACAGAATCGTTCTCGAAAGAACGGAAGACAGGGTTGTCGATCGGCTGCTGCACGCCAAAGGTCTTGCAGTAGCGAGGTGAAAAGTCCTCGGCGCGGCCGACATAGGTATCGCCCGTCGTTGTCTGGTTCTTACCGATGTAAACCTGCGTGCAGGCGAGCGCGGGCGCGGGCATGGCAAGCACAAGCGCCGCGACTATGCCCCCCCCTAAACACCTTCTTAGCAAAAGCCGGTAACCTCATACGTTCTCCCCTCCACACGGAGCCCGAACTACCCACCAACAATATGCGTAATGAGAACACTTTAGCTGGGTAAATCGGATTGAATATGCAGTTATCAGCTTATCTTATGTGTTAAGGAAGTATGGACACGGCACTCGTAACAACCCGTGACCGGTCGTTTGCATCTGGCAGGCGGCATTCCCCGCAGGGTTGAACAGGCCGATAAGCCCCGTGCGCAAGATTGAGCGGGCCGAGTGTCCCCCGTGGGGCTGAGGGGGCCAAATGTACCTGTTAGAGGCCATTTAAGCGTTTTAACGGGGACTTTTGGCCCCCTCAGTCCCACGGGGGACATTTGGCCCGCTCATGCCCGACTGGAACGACACGCGCTATCATGGGTGCCGTTTTGATGAGTCATCCTGATGGGAGCGTACCTATGGCAGCTTTTTCCACCGTGATCTTTGACCTTGACGGCACCATCCTCAACACGCTCGAGGACCTGGCAGCCGCCGGTAACCATACCTGCGAGATGCACGGTTGGCCCACGTTTGCCGTTGACGAATACCGCTATAAGGTGGGAAACGGCATGCTCAAGCTGGTCGAGCGCTTTATGCCCGCCGAGTATGCGGGCGACGGGCGCGCCTTTGAGCAGTCGCTTGCCGAATTTAGGGCTTACTACGGCGAGCACAAGGAGGACCACACCGCCCCCTACGCCGGCACGATTGAGATGCTCGACCGTCTGCGCGCCGCGGGCATTCAGCTTGCCGTGCTCACCAACAAGGATCATATTTCGGCAGCCCCGCTTATCGAGAAATACTTTGGTTCCGAGCGCTTTGCGCTGGTGCAAGGCCGTGTCGATGCGTTTCCGCCTAAGCCCGAAGCGCCCGTCACACTGCACGTGATGAAGGAGCTGGGCGCCGATCCGGCAACCACGCTCTATGTGGGCGATTCGAATGTCGATGTCCTGACCGGCCACAACGCCGGCCTTAAGAGCGCCGGCGTCAGCTGGGGCTTCCGCGGCCGCGCAGAGCTGGAAGCCGCCGGCGCCGACTACGTGGTGGACACCCAGGACGAACTCGCCAAGCTGATCTTAGGCGAGTAACCGCTCATCCCTCCCACGGGTAGCTAATGTGGGACGGGACCCTTTTAGCTGCCCCCGCAACAAAGAAATGTCCCCGACTGCCGGCAGAAAAGGAACGTCCCCAAGTGCCGCCTTCGACAGCGATGGCAACGCCACAGGCACAAGTGCCACTTTAAGCCAGCCAAGGGAACGCCGTTGTTTTGGCAACGACAGCGAAAGCCCGCCAGAGCGAGCAAGGTGCCTTGAAACAAGGCGGCATT
>WGSQ01000061.1 GCA_014871605.1 Collinsella sp.
GCGCCAACGCCATGACAAGATTACCGAGTACAAAGACAATGCTGTAGCACACGAGTAACTGGTAACGGCGGAAGCGTCCCGTGCTGAGCGCAAGCGCCGGCGTTGCGATGGCGTAGACGAGCGCGAACACGCTGATGAGTTGGCCTGCGGTGGCAAGTGAGATGCCGAGCTCCGTCGCCAGGTCGCTCTCGATGCCGATGACCACGAACTCCGAGCAGCCGAGCGAAAAGCCTAACAACACGAGCAGCGCTAGGCAGAGGTTGGTGCGCGCGGGGGAAAGCGCGGCAGCGGTTGATGCTGTTGTGGACGAGGTTGCGGTGGTCAAGGCGGTTGCTCCCATGTTGCGTTATATGAGCTAGATTCAGTCTCTGCAACTCTAGCAGAATACGACAAGAAGCAGCGCCTTTGTCACGGTCTGCGCTTGCCTGTATAGTCGCAATACAGGCGAAGATGGTCTCAGGTACATCGCGGGCGACAGGAGATCCCATGGGTATGCACACGACAAAGGTTGCAGTGGGCGAGGGCAAGTTTGCGCTCGAGGCCCAGCTGACGGTGACGCCGCGAGGCATGGCGGTGTACGCCTGCTCGCCGGAGTTTGCGCACCTGGGCGCCACGGCGCAGGCCATTCCGCGCCCCGAGCCCGGCCGTACGGCAACGGTGAGCATCCTGGCCGTTCCGTGCCATCGAGACGAGATCCCGGCGCACGATATCGCGGCGGCGCTGGCCACGCGCTTTGGCGTGCCGGTAGTTGCAAGCACGGGTTTTCATGTTGAACAAGCGAGCGGTGACGACCTGCAGCGCGTGCTCGACACCACCAAGGAGCTCATCGCCGCGCTCGAGGAAGCCGCAGCCCGCATTCTGCGCGCCGGCTGGGATGAGGGCGGTGCGGGCGCCGAGGTCGTGGCGGTCGATGCTGCGACCGGCGAGGCGCTTGGCCCCGTCGACCGCATCGAGGCCCATGCTGGTGAGGGCATCCTGCATCAGGCATTTCTGACGCTTTTGGTCGAGGGCCGGGGCGAAGACGCGCGCCTGCTGCTCTGTCGCCGCAGTCCGCTCAAGCGCCTGTGGGGCGGGGTGCTGGCCGATAGCTGCGCCGGCCATCCGCTCCCCGGGGAAGACGTCGCGGCCGCCACGGCGCGCCGCATCAACGAAGAACTCGGCATTACGCGCGAGCCCGATCAACTCAAGCACCTCGGACACGTGGTGTACCGCGAGGATCACGGCGACGGCCGCTGCGAGTGCGAGTGGTGCGAGGTCTACCTTGCCCATGTTGAGCCGGGCGAGCTGCATATCAACCAAGAGGAGATCTCGGAGGTGCGCCGCGTGGCCCCGTCCGAGCTCGACGGCTGCCTGCAGGGTCATCCCGAGCAGCTGGCCCCCTGGCTCCGCGAGGCTCTCAGCGACCCATCCATCCGTACGGCCCTCGCTATGTGACAAAGGGACAGTCCCTTTGTCACATCCAAACCGTCACAACATTCGGCGAAAATCTCGAAAATGAGGAAAAGTGTCGAATGTTGTGACGGTTTTTGTCCAGAGGGGCGCTTCTCATCCAAAAAATCCGCTTGACTGTATTGCCGCAACACAGCGCAACGTAAGGGGTGTCTGATAACGGGCGCCCCTTTTTAAGCGGCAACATGGCTGCGAATTCGGAACGCCCCCAACAAGAAAGGTGGGGAGATGGAAGCGGAAAAGAAGGCGTTTAAGATCACCAAGCGCGAAATTGGCTTTGTGCTGGGTATCGTTGTCTTTTTGCTGGTGAAGTTTCTTCCTTTGGCGGAGCTGAGCTCGACGGTCGAGCTCACGGTCGGCGGTCAGACCTGTCTGGCACTGACGCTCGCCACGGTGGTGTTCTGGGCATGCGGCGTGGCACAGCCGGGCTTTGTGGGCCTGCTCTACTGCGCACTGCTCGTCCTGTTCAAGGTGTGCGTGGACGACACGGGCGCCGCGAGCATCTCGGCGACGGTCGCCTCCACGTTTAGCTCGTGGACCAAGGCCACCATGTGGCTCGTCATCGGCGCCTACCTCATCGCCAGCGCGGTCAAGGAGTCGGGCCTGGGCGAGCGCATCGCCTACGCGTTCATGCTCAAGTTCGTGCGCGACGCCAAGTCGCTCATCATCTCGATCTTCGCGCTCACCTTTGTGCTGTCGCTGCTGATCCCGCATCCGTTCCCCCGCGCCTTCCTCATCCTCGCCGTCGTCTCGGTCATCGCCGAGTCCGCCGGCTACGGTGACGACGACAAGGGCAAGCTCGGCTTCCTCGTGTTTGCCGCTGCCGCTCCGGGTTCCATGTTCTTCCTGACGGGCGACTCCACGCTTAACCCGCTCGTTGCGCAGTACAGTGCCGAGGCCGGCGGCATGAGCCCGTCCTTCGTCGACTGGTTCCTGTACATGAGCGTGCCTATGCTGGTTGCGCTGCTGTGCACCCTGTTCCTGGGCCTTTTCCTCTTTAAGCCCAGCAAGGAGCTCGTCTACGATCGCGAGCAGATCGTGGCCAAGCAGGCCGCGCTCGGCAAGCTCTCCGTCAAGGAGATCCGCACCATCGTGTGGCTTGTCATCGCCATCGCGCTGTGGCTCACCGTCTCGGGCGACTATATCGGCTGGGTCACCCTGGCCATTGGCGTTGCTCTCGCCATGCCCATCATCGGCGAAGTCCTCACTCCCGCCAGCTGGAACGCTGTCGACATCAAGTCCCTTATGTTCCTGACGGCCGCCATGGCCGTGGGCTCCGTGGGCGGTGCCACCGGCATGAACGCCTGGATCGCCGACGTCGTGCTCCCCAGCTCCGTGCCTGAGAACATCTTCCTGTTCGCCCTGCTCGTCGCCGCGCTTTCCATGATCATCCACATGTTCATGGGCTCGGTCATGGCCGTGCTCGGCGTGTGCGTGCCGGCATTTATCAGCTTTGCCGCCGGCTCCAGCGTGAGCCCACTCGCCGTGGCGCTCATCGTCTTCACGTCCATCAACATCCACTACATCCTGCCGTTCCATAACCTGCCGATCCTTATCGGCGAAGGCAAGGACGCCGGCGGCTACACCTCCAAAGAGGCTATGCGCATGGGCATCCCCCTCACCGCGGTCGTCTTTGTCGTCGTGCTGGTCGAGGCCGCCTGGTTCCACCTCTTTGGCCTGATGTAAGCGGTCGAGCGCCCCGGCTGTAAGCAGCCAAGCGCTTGAACTTCGAGTGGTCGAGCGCTCCATTTGTGAGCGCCGCGGCCCCATTACGTTACCCCGTCCGGCGGCACCCCGTCGCCGGACACTCTCCCGAAAGGAGTACGCCATGTCCACTACCGATGCTTCCCAGATCCACGACCTGCGTTCCGCGCTCGACTTTTTGCGTGAGATGCCGGGCCAGCTGCTCGAGACCGACACCCAGGTCGATCCCGATGCCGAGGTCTCGGGCGTCTACCGTCACGTCGGTGCTGGCGGCACCGTCATGCGCCCGACCAAAGAGGGTCCGGCGATGGTCTTCAACAACGTCAAGGGCTTTGACGACGCCAAGGTCTGCATCGGTATGCTTGCCAGCCGCAAGCGCGTTGCCGCCCTGCTCGACCTAGACGAGGAGCACCTGGGCCTCGAGATCGGCAAGCGCTTCGAGAACCTGATCGCCCCCGAGCAGATCGCCGAGGGCAAGCACGTCGACTGCCAGGAGGTCGTGTACAAGGCGACCGACGAGGGCTTTGACCTGCGCAAGATCGTTCCCGCTCCCACCAACACGCCCGTTGACGGCGGCCCCTACATCACCATGGGCCTCGCCTATGGCACGAGCCCCGATGGCACCCAGTCCGACGTAACCATCCACCGCTTCTCCTGCGTCGACAAGGACAAGCTCGCCATGTGGATCACCCCGGGCAGCCGTCACCTGGGTGCGTTCTTTGACGAGTACTGCCAGCGCGGCGAGGATATGCCCATCTCCATCTCCATCGGCCTGGACCCCGCCGTGTACATGTGCTGCGGCTTCGAGGCTCCCACCACGCCGCTCGGCTTCAACGAGCTGCAGATCGCCGGCGCCCTGCGCGGCCGCGCCGTCGAGCTTGCCGACTGCGTCACCGTTCCGCAGAAGTGCATTGCCAATGCCGAGTACGTGCTCGAGGGCTACCTCATGCACGACGAGACCATCAACGAGGATGTCAACGGCCACGGCTACGCCATGCCCGAGTTCCCCGGCTACACCGGTGGCGCCAAGGTCTGCCCGGTGATCAAGATCACCGCCGTCACCACGCGCGTCAACCCCATTATGGAGAGCTGCATCGGCCCTTCGCACGAGCACGTGTCCATGGCCGGTATCCCCACCGAGGCCTCCATCTACAAGATGGTCGAGACCGCTATCCCGGGCCGCCTGCTCAACGTTCACGCCGCTCCCTGCGGTGGCGGCAAGTTCGTTGCCATCATGCAGTTCAAGAAGTCGAGCAAAAATGACGAGGGCCGTCAGCGCAACGCCGCCATGCTCGCCTTCTCGGCGTTCTCCGAGCTCAAGCACGTCATCCTTGTCGACGAGGATGTCGACATCTTCGATATGAGCGACGTGATGTGGGCCATGACCACGCGCTTCCAGGCCGACGTGGACCTCATCACCATCCCCGGTTGCCACTGCCACGTGCTCGATCCGTCCAACGACCCCGCGTTCGATCCTTCGATCCGCGAGCACGGTATCGCCTGCAAGGCCATCTTCGACTGCACGGTTCCGTTTAACCTCAAGAAGAACTTCATCCGCTCGCAGTTCATGGAGATCGATGAAGAGAAGTGGGCCGCCGAGCTCGCCTTCTAGTAAGTAGCCCTATCAAATAGCTAAGGAGTTGTCATGCCTGAGTCTTCTGTCCGTTCCCGTCGCATTGTCGTTGGCGTTTCTGGTGCCAGCGGCGCTGCGCTGGGCCTCGAGTGTCTCAAGTGCCTGCGCCAGGCCGGTGCCGAGTCGGCGCTTGTCGTCACGCGCGGGGGAGAGATCACCATCGAGCAGGAGCTCGGCATGACGCTCGACGAGTTTGCCGCGCATGCCGATGTGGTCTACGACAACAAGAACATCGGCGCTGCCATCGCAAGTGGCACCTATCCGGTCGCCGGCATGATTGTGGCGCCCTGCTCCATGAAGACGCTCGCCGGCATTGCGAGCGGCTACAGCGAAAACCTGTTGCTGCGTGCGGCCGACGTGCAGATGAAAGAGCAGCGCCGCCTGGTGCTCATGGTGCGCGAGACGCCCTTCAGTGCGATCCATGTCGACAACATGGCGCGCCTGGCGCGCGTGCCGGGCGTCATGCTCATGCCGCCCATGCTCACGTTTTACAACGGCCCCGCCACGCTCGACGATGCAGTGCATCACATCGCCGCCAAGGCGCTCGAAGCTGTTGGCGTGTCGTGCGAAAACTATAAGCGCTGGTCATAGGCATCTTTAGGGTAGGATACGAGTAGTGTTTGAGCCCGCTGCCCCTGTGGGCGGCGGGCTTTGTGCGCAAAAAGGATGTGTCGGGAGGACCTATGCAGACGGGCATGTATGCGATTAGCGAGATGGCGAGTTTGTTTAACGTTTCGCGCCAAACGCTCATCTACTACGACAAGATCGGCCTGTTTAAGCCCGCCGTGGTTAACGAAAAAGGCTACCGTTTCTATTCGCCCACGCAGATCCCGCTCATGCGTCTGATCTGCATGCTGCGCGACCTAGGGCTCGAACTCGATGAGATCGACCGCCTAGCCTCGACGTTCGACATTAGCGAGATGACCGACCACCTGCGCTCGCGGGTGCAGGCGCTCGACGAGCAGATTGCCGGGCTCAAAGCCGAGCGTGCGAGCGTGCAGGAGCGTCTGAGCTTTTACGACGAGGCAGTTTACTGGCGCGAGCGCGAGGGCAAGCCGGAGCTCAAGCAGTTCGAGCGCCGCTTCGTGGTCTTTGAGGAGTTTCCAGGCGATATCGAGCGCGGCCGCTCGATGCTTCACCCCACGCTCATGCGGGCCATCCTGCGCATGCGTGCGTTGACGGGCACGCGCCCTATGCGCGGCTGGGGTGCCATGCTGCGTCGTGAGGCGCTGCATTCCGACGACCCTATCGCCGGCGCGGGCTCCTTTGCCGTGCTGCCGCGCGGTGTCGAGGAACTGCTGCCGAGCGATCCCGCCGAGCTGGCAGAGATCGGCATCGAAGTGCTGCCCGAGGGCACATACCTGTGCATGAGCCGCTGGGGTATGCCGTACGAGCCCGAGGGCATCCGCGCCATCGTTGCCTGCATGGACGAGCACGCGCTCCAGCCCGTTGGCAACGCTTTCGACTTTTGCTACCTCGATACCACGAGCTACGACGAGTCCCACCAAGAGGACTTTTGCTGCATCCAAATCCCCGTTACCCTCCAGATGTGACAAAGGGACAGTCCCTTTGTCGCATCCAAACCATCACAACATTCGATGAAAATCTCGAAAACGAGGAAAAACGTCGAATGTTGTGACGGTTTTCGTGTCCGGCGCGGGTGAGCTTCGGTGCCGTCTGGGGGTATAAGACTAGCGAGTGTTTATTTGCGAGGCCTAAGGGGCGCCCCGTATGGATATCGATAACTTTGAATGGTGGTATAGCGAGGGCGAGGCTCCGGACGAGGGGTGGGACGAGCCCGCGTCGCGTGACGTGTCGAGCGACGAGGACGAGACCGGCAACGATGCCGCTGTCGAGCCTGATGCCGCCGAGCCCCTGACCTTTGAGCAGGCTTGGGCCCAAGCCGAGGCCGATGAGGCTAAGGCCGATGCCACGGCCACACTCGGCGAGCCGGCGGACATGTCCATCTCGCCGGCCAAGACCCCGCAGCCGCGCCATAACATCGACCCCGGCAGCACGGCATCCTTCAGCATACTCGACGTGCCCGCGCATGGTGCTCAGGCGCCTGCGCCCACGCATCGCCCCGACCTGGCTCGCGAGGAAGACGTGGGCCGCCGCTCTCCGCTCGGTCCCATCCTCATCGCCTTCATGGCCGGCGTCATCGCTTGCTCGGCGATCGGAAATGTCTGGAGCCATGTGGAGCAACAGCGCAAAGATGCCGCCAAGGTCGAGATGTCTGTCGAGCAATCGCTCAGCCGCACGCGCTCGGTGCATGTGTCGGTCGAGGTCAAGGACGGTGCGACATGGGACACCGCCCGCGGCGATAGTCAGATGCTCATCCACATCGTGGGCCGCACGCTCAGGGGGCAGGCGATTGACGAGTATCAATATGTCAACTCCGCTGGCGACGGCATCGAACTCAAGCCCGGCGACTACGAGCTCACGGTCGACGAGCCGCCCGTCGCCACCGATGGCACGCGCTTCCGCGCCTCAAAGCGCATGGTCCCCGTGAGCTTTAACTCACAGGCGCCCGATACGGTCGACAGCACACCGCAGGGCGGGTTCGACCTTTACGCAATCGCTCAATAACTGCGCCTGCCGCCTCTCCGTGCCGCCAAGAGTGGCACAATAGCCCTCAACACTGTTGTTTACTTTTGGAGGAAGTAGCATGTCCACCGTCACCACCATCAAGCGCGGCGGCCTCACCGCGGCCATCGATTCCATGGGAGCCCAGCTCACGAGCCTTGCCCTCAACGGCAACGAGTATCTGTGGCAGGGCGACCCGGCCTTTTGGGGCAAGCACGCGCCCATCCTGTTCCCCATCGTGGGCTCACTGCGCAACAACACGGCGACGTCTGCGGCCGGCACCTGCGAGATGCCGCGCCACGGCCTCGCGCGCATCGTCGAGCACAAGCTGGTCGAGGTCTCCGAGGACGGCTCCTCGGTAACGTATGAGATCACCGATACGCCCGAGTCGCTCAAGGCTTTCCCCTACCACTTTAAGCTCAACATGACCTATGCCCTGACCGGTGACGCCACGCTTACCCAGACCTTTGCCGTCACCAACACCGGCGACGTGAACCTGCCGTTCTCGGTGGGCGGCCACCCCGCGTTTAACGTACCGGCTCCCGGTGCCGAGGACGAGGCATTCGAGGATTACGAACTGGCATTTACCGAGGCTTGGACCAACGAGGCCCCCATCATCACGCCCGATGGCCTCATGACGTTCGAGGGTGGCTACAAGGCGCCCGATAACTCTGACGTGCTGCCCATTACGCACCGTAGCTTCGATAACGATGCCATCATGTTCACCGATACCCCGGGCTCCACGCTCACGCTGCGCGGCCGCAAGTCGGGCCACGGCGTCAAGATCGACTTTGAGGGCTTTAAGTACATCGGCGTGTGGTCTGCCGCCAACGACGCCCCGTTTGTGGCGCTCGAGCCCTGGACCGGTCACACCACCATGGACACCGAGGACGACGTCTTTGAGCACAAGGTCAACACCATTACCTTGGCTCCCGGCGCTACCGATAAACGTAGCTTTAGCGTAACGCTGCTCTAGATGTGACAAAGGGACAGTCCCTTTGTCACATTCCCGTCCGCTAAGCCTCCCTGCCACATCCGGCAGGGAGGCTTTTTGGTAGGTAGCCATTGGGGACGTTCTTAAACGACTACTGTGTGTCTATTAATTTTTCGCGCACATGCCGCGCTGCTGGTTGCGGGCGTATATCCTGTCTTATTGTCAGTAACGCAAAATAGGGAAGGCACCAGATGCAACCTCGGCAACAGCGCGGCATGCAGACCCAGCCGGTATGCAGCCGTCGCATCTTTTTGGGTAGCGCTCTCGCTGCGAGCGCTTCCGTCGTCGCCGGCGCGCTCGCCGGCTGTCAGCGTCCGTCCACGCTCAAAGTGGTTCAGCCCACGACGGGCGGCGGTCGCGACGACCTGTCCGATTCCGTGATCGGCAAGGATAAGATCCGCATCGGCATGGAGGCGGCCTACGCCCCGTACAACTGGCAGGTTTCCGAAGCCAGTGAATACACCATCCCCATCGACAACGTGCAGGGTGCCTATGCCGATGGCTACGACGTGCAGATCGCCAAGATTGTCTGCAAAGCCCTCGGTGGCGAGCCCGTTGCCGTCAAGCAGAGCTTCTCGGGTCTTATCGATTCGCTCAACAACGGCCAGATCGACCTCATCATCGCCGGCATGAGCGCCACGCCCGAGCGCGAGGAGTCTGTCGGCTTCTCCGATCCGTACTTTATCGGTTACTTTGGCCTGTTCGTAAAAGAGGGTTCCCCCTACCAAAACGCCACCAAGCTCAGCGACTTTAGCGGTGCCACGGTACTCGGCCAAAAGGACACCATGCTCGACACCGTCATCGACGAGATCCCGGGCGTTGTGCACAAAAATCCGGTCGATTCGGTTCCCACAGTGTTTTCGAACCTGCTGCAGGGCACGTGCGACGCCGTGACCTACAACACCGAGAACGAGAAGGGCTATATGGCCCAAAATCCGGGTATCGTGCCGATTCAATTTGCCGAGGGCGAGGGCTTTAAGCAGGAGGTCACGGCAAACGTCGGCTGCCGCAAGGGCTCGGACAAGCTGCTTAAGCTCATCGACAAGACGCTCAAGGGCATTAGCCAAGAGGAGCGCGACCAAATGTGGGACGCGTGCCTCGACCGTCAGCCGGCATAGGGAGGCAGCATGAAAACCAT
>WGSQ01000062.1 GCA_014871605.1 Collinsella sp.
AGATTGCCGCTCTGGCGGGCTTGCAGCGTCGACCGGTCCGTCGTTCGTTAGAACGACGGAACCAAAGGCGCAGCGTCGAGCCGTTACGCGGTTTGGTAAAACCGCGTAACTTACATGACCATGACGTAGCGCGATCCCACGTAGTACTGCTTACCCATCAAAACCGGCTCGTCATCGGGACCGGTAAAGCCGGCACGCAGGTTGAGCAGCGGATCGTGCGGAGCAATGCCCAGCTCGGCCGCCTGCTCGGCGTTAGCTCGAACGGCCTCGACCGTACGGTAGCCAACCGAGACAATCGGCGTTCCGCCAACACGCTCGACCTCGGCAAAAATCGACTTGTCCTCAAGATCGGCCGTCAACAGCTCACGGTAGGCGTCAAACGGCACAAAGATGTTCTCCTCAAAGATGGGCTCGCCGTCGGCCGTACGCACGCGCTTGATATGCAGCAGCAGCGCATCCTTCTGCAGGCCAAAGAACTCCATCTCGTTTTGGCGCGCCGGAACGATCTGGCGATCGATCACGTGCGCACCGGCCTTCATGCCGTTGCCGGCACACAGCGCGGTAAACGTCTGCAGCGTCGAGGCGTGAAACTGGCGGTTGATGTGCGGCGTGGAGACAAAGGTGCCGCGGCCCTGCTGCTTAACCAGGTAACCATCGGAGCACAGCTCCTCGACAGCGCGGCGCACCGTAATACGGCTCACCTCGTACTGCTCGGCTAGTTCAAGCTCGGACGGAATACGCTCCTTGGGTGCATAAACACCTTTCTCGATCGCATCCTTGATTTCGTCATAAATCTGCTGGTAAAGCGGTGCATTTTTGGGCGCAGGCATATCTGATCACTCTTATTAAAATAGCTAAATTTCTAATACGTATATAACGTCTAGTTTCATGTTACCTCATATTGATGAAACGATACACCCTCCCTACCAAAAAGCGACAGCTTCATTTTGGTAGGTTTTATCTGGGCAAACGAGAGCCCTCGAAAGCAACGGGGCTTTCGGGGGGGCTCGTTCGGATGGGTTGCGCAGGACCGGCAAAATGCCAATACCCTACTTGCCGTCGTCCTGCTGCAGGCTGTCCTGTTCGCTGAGGCGCGCCTGCCTGCTGGCCATGCGTGCGGGCTTGTCGGGATCGGGAACGGCCGTGGGCATGGGCTCGTCGACATGACCGCCCCACCAGCCGCCCACAAAGTTGAGCGTGTGGAACACGTTGATCACGGCGCCGGGATCAACGTCGCACACCAACTTGATAATGTCCTGGCTCTCGTAGGTCGAGACAACGGTGTTCAGCAGGTACATCTTTTCGCGGCTGTATCCGCCGACGACCTCGGCGCAGCTAATGCCGTGCTGAAAATGGTTTACGTAGGCAGTCATGACCTCGTCTGCCTTACGCGTCGTGATCTGCAGCGTCACGCGATCGTAGCGACGATAGAAACTGTCGATGGTCTTGGTCGAAATAAACTGGAACACGATGGAATACGCCGCCTTGTCCCAGCCAAACATAAAGCCAAAGATCGCCAGGATAAAGCAGTTGAAACCAAAGATGACGCCCCAGATGGTCTTGCCCGTGTGATTGGAAACCCACAGCGCGATAAAGTCGGTGCCGCCGGTGGATGCGCCGGACTTAAGCGCGATGGCAGCGCCCAGGCCCGAGACCACGCCACCAAAAATGATGAGCATGATCTTGTCGCCCAAAAACGGCGCGAAGTGAAAGACGTTGAGGAACAGCGACGAGAGCACGACCTGCATCATCGAGAAGATGACAAAGCGCTTGCTAATGCCGCTCCAACATAGGAGTGCCACGGGGATGTTGAGCGCGAGCATACCGAGCGAGATGTCGATGTGAACGCCGCCCAGCGAAGTAACGCGATCGAGCAGGACCGCGACGCCGGTGAAACCGCTCGGAAGCAGGTCGGCGGGCTGAATGAACGCCTGGATCAGGAATGTCTGGAGAACGGCGGAAATGGTGACCGCCACGGCAGTAATGGCGCGGCGGACGATGGTGAGGCGGCCGAGCACGAGCACTCGGTCCGTGAGCTGATCGATGGCGTTCGCCACGTAGGCTCCTTTCGAAGGCAGATGTAGTTGTGGGGCATGTCCGCGATTGTAGCATGGAGCGTGCGGGGGCGCTTCAATTCACCCTCTCTCGACAACCATCAGAAGGACCGCGTAATGCCGCTCAAAAGAAAACCGCCGTGAAGAGAGCGACCACTTCACGGCGAATTCGGCATTTGCCCAGATAAAACCTGCCAAAATAAACCTGTCCCTAAATGGCAGGTAGGATGTCGGCCAGATTGTCGATGACAACGTCGGCGGCGGACTGATCCAGGTTGACGCCCTCGTGCGGACGCAGTGCCAGGACGCGGGCGCCGGAACGTTTGCCAGCCTCGATCCCCAAAGGCGAATCCTCGATAACCAGGCACTCGGCAGGCTCCACCCCCAGCGCCTCCATGGCACGCAGGTAGATCTCGGGGTCGGGCTTAAACGCACTGCACTCGTGACCGCTGATGGTGTAGTCCAGCACATCGGCGATACCGGCAATCTCTACCAGCTCGTCAATGAGCTCACGATAAGACGAGCTCGCGATGGCACACTTCACGCCGCGCTCGTGCAGTGCGCGCATCACCGGCTCCGTCTGCTCGTTGAGCAGCTCGGCATACGGAACGGGGTGGTCCGGGCTGTAGACCTGCTTGTACTCCACGCGAAGGCGCTCGCGCAGCTCAACATCGTCGGGCACCAGCGCCTCCCAAATGGCCGGCTCGTTAGACCCCGAAAGATCGGGGATCTCGTCAAAGTGGAACCCCTTCTCCTCCATAAACGCCACGCGACGACGGTTGTAGAACCACTCGGTATCGACCAGCACGCCGTCCATGTCAAACAGCACTGCTTTGATCATACGCATCTCCTCCCACCTGCCAAATAGAGACAGGTTTATTTTGGTAGGTTTTATCCTGGGTTTTGCGACGCGACAGGCGTGCCCTCCCAAGAGCAAAAAAGGGGACGGGGCGCAAACCCCATCCCCTCTCAATCAACCCGTAAGGTCTACTTACTTGTGATTAGTAGGAAAGCTTCCACATGTAGCGACGCATGGTCAGCGGGTGCTGACGGGCCTCGGCGATCTGGTTGCCGTACTCGCGCATAACGGCGAGGTGCAGCAGCGGGTTGAAGTAGGTGACGACGCTCGCGGGCACGGCGTCAGCCAGGCCGTAGTCCTTGGAGTCGATCAGAGCGACCTTGGCGCCCATGCGCTCAAGGAAGGTGAGGGCGCGGGCGTCCATCGGACGGGTAGCGCCATCGGACATGAAGAAGACGTAGGGCTTACCCTCGGTGGAAACCTCGAACGGGCCGTGGAAGTACTCGCCGGTGTTGTAGGCGGCGGCGTCGATCCACTGCATCTCGGTGAACAGGAAGGCGGCGTGAGAGTAAGCCATCTTCTCGGAGGCACCAGAGGCCATGAAGTAAATCATCTTGTCGTCCTTGAAGTCCTCAGCGAACTTCTTGGCGAGCTTCTTGCAGGACTGAGCAGCGTTCTCGCAGAGATCGAAGACGTTGGTGAGGCCGGTGATCATGTCGTCGTACTTGTCATAGCCCTCGGTCTGCTGAAGGATCTCGAGAGCAAGAGCGATGGCATAGCCGGGCTTCTCGCACTTGGCAGCGAAGTTGGCGTGGAAGCCGTGAACGATGACGTGGTCGGCGTCGACGGTCAGAGCGGAGCCAGCCTTGTTGGTGAGGGAGACGACCGGGCAGTTGTGCTTCTTGGCGGTCTTGTTGGCCTCGACGGTCTCGGGCGTGGAGCCACCGAGGGAGCAGGTGATCACGAAGGTGTGCTCGTTGACCCAGGAAGGCGTGTCATAGTTGAACTCGTTAGCGGTGAAGATCTGAACGTTCAGCTTGTCCGTGTTGTTGGCCAGGAAGTACTTGGCGGGGTACAGGTCGGACATGGAAGCACCGCAGCCGACGAAGGCGACACTGTGGATCTCGTGGTTGGACAGGACGTCAGCGACGATCTGCTTAGGGAGGTTAAGGTCGATCTCGTACATCTGACACATTCCTTTCGATTTTTGCGGCGCCACATTGCCGGGCGCTCGCAGGGTTACCGTGGTTTGGACCGAGTCGCCGGCCCGTTGAGGATGCGACAAGGGGACTGTCCCATTGTCGCATTTTGGGAATGGAAGCCTGCCTGGGGTATGGGATGCCAGGCAGGCCCCCGGGGGAAAGCGGTTAGACGCTTGGTCGTGACTAGGCCAGGATGCCGGCCGCGGAGAGGGCGATACCGCCCACGATGGCGATCACGAGAAGCCAACCGGTGTTGACGTTCTTCTTGATGAGCCAGTACATAAGGCCGGTGAGGCCAAGGGAGATCATCTGGGGCATCATGCCGTCCAGGATGTCCTGGATAACGACGGTGCCCTCAGCGAACTGCAGCGGGGTGGTGGCGCCGATCAGCGTAGCGATCATGCCGCCCACGGACATAAGACCCACGATGCCGCAGACATACATGAGCTTCTCCATGAGGTCGCCGCCCTGAAGCTTGCTCAGGTACTCGTGGCCGCCCTGATAGCCCATCTTGGCTGCGAACCAAGTGATTACCACAGAGGGGACGATGGAGATGAGCATGGCCAGGATCGGGCCCATGATGGAGCCCTGCTGAGCCAGCTGAACGCCCAGGCCAAAGGCGATGACGCGGATGGTGCCCTGGAAGAAGGAGTCACCGATGCCGGAAAGCGGACCCATGAGGGAGGTCTTGACCGCGTTGATCGAATCGGGATCGAAGTTCTCGGGATCCTTGGCGTACTCCTCCTCCATGGAGGCGGAGAGGCCCAGGATGAAAGCGCTCGTCTGCGGGGTGCAGTTGTAGAACGCCATGTGACGGTGGTAAGCCTCTTTCTTCGCAGCGAGCTGCTTGGGGTCGGACTCATCCGGATAGAGGCGATCGAGCGTGGGAACCATGCCGTAGAGGAAGCCCATGTTCATCTGACGCTCGTAGTTCCAAGAGGCCTGGATGGCCCAGGAGCGCCAGAAGAACTGGCTGACCTTCTTGTTCAGGGACACGTCCTTGGTTGCGGTTGCCATAGTGTGTTCCTCCTTAGTCTTCGTCGTCTTCGAGCGGATCGTAGTCGGAATCGACACCGGCGGCTGCATGGGAACCGTTGAACTTGAAGCCCATGAAGACGACAGCCAGGCACACACCGATCAGAGCGACCGCGATGACGGACAGGTTGAGGTAAGCGGCGAGCAGGAAACCGATGAACAGGAACGGAGTCATACCCTTCTTGATCATCATGGTGAGCAGCAGAGCCAAGCCGTAGGCGGTCATGATCTTGGTCGAAACGTTAAGACCAGTGGACAGCCACTCGGGAACCATGTTGACGATGGCCTGAACCAGGTCGGTGCCAACAAAGACGGCGAGGAAGATCGGCAGGAAGTACATGATGGCGTACAGACCGGAGCCGGCGCAGATGTGCATACGGTAGGCGGTCTTGAACTTTCCGTTATCGATCGCGTTATCTGCCACATGGGTGAGGGCGGCGATGATGGAACGGAACACGATGCCGAGGAGCTGACCCAGGACGGCGACCGGGATGGCGATCGTCATGGCGGTCTCGGCAGAAGCATCGGTCAGGCACGCAAAGGCAGCGGCCACGATGCCGCCCAGGACCATATCGGGCGGAACGGCGGCGCCGACCTGCACCAGGCCCATGGACACGAGCTCGACGGCGGCACCGACGGCAAGGCCGGTGGGCACATCGCCCAGCAGCAGACCGACGAGCGTAGCGCCAACGAGGGGCTGCTCGAAGTTAAGACGACCGAGCAGGCGGGAGTCCCACATGCAGAACACGCCGACGAGGCCGACGAGCACCGCACTGATGAACGTATTCATACCCTTCTCCTTTCAGTCAGGCAAAAGCCTGGTTGATTACAGCTTGGCGTCGATGTCGACGCTCTGATACGTAGGGGTCTGCTGGACGTAGAGCTTAATGCCCATGTCGAGCAGCTGGTTGACGTCGGCCTTCTGGGTGGCGTCGAGGAAGACGGAGCTGTCCTTGCCGCCGACCTGATCGGCACCGTCGTGGTTGGCGGTGGCGCCCAGGTTGATGGCGTCGAGCTTGTAGCCCTGGCAGAACTGCAGCATCTCGGCAGTGTTGCCAAAGACGAACATGACGCGCTCGCCGAGGGTGTTGAGCTTGTCCATCTTGGCGAGGGCACGCTCGACGGTGAAGACGTTCAGGCGCACGCCCTGGGGCTTGGCCAGCTTAAGAGCGCCCTTCTTGATGTCATCGTTGGCGGCAGCGTTGTCGACGACGATGATGCGCTCGGCCTGAACCTTGGTGGTCCAGGTAAAGACGACCTGGCCGTGCAGCAGACGGTAGTCAAGACGTGCGAGGACGATCTTGGCGGGACCGGAGCTGTGACGGGACGCCTTGGCCTTCTTGGCGGGAGCCGCGGCGGCCTCGACCGGTGCGTTGGGGTTGGTCAGACCGGTGCGGGCCTCGTTGATGAGGGCCGCGAGCTCGGCGCCCTTGACGGGGACGGGGCTCATAGCGAGCGTGAGCGCCAGCGGGATGTTGAAACCGCTGACAACCGTGAACTTCGTGCCGTTCTTGGAAAGCTCGACCATGTTGTTGTTGACCGAGCTGCCGAGCATATCGGTCAGCACATAGACGCTGTCGTCCGCGTTGAACGTGGCGATCATGGCGTCCACCTTATTGGTGATGGGCTCCTTGTCGTCACGAGCAAGCGACACGACGTGGACGTTCGACACGTCGCCGAGAACCATCTCGAGCGTGTCTTTGGCGCCTGCGGCCAGGCCGCCATGAGATGCGAGAATGATCTGATTCATCTTGCCTCCTCCTTTTCGTTATGGTCATTATAACGTCTTATACGTTGCTTATATTGCTAATTAGTATAAAGACCGTTCGCGGGTGAAAATCGACCGTTGACGGGTTTAACGTAATCGAAACGTTGGTGCAGGGTAGGTCGGCGCTGTCCTGGCGACGCCCGATCAGACGCCTCCCCAATCCCCTATCGCACGAAGTACCAGGGGCTTTCCTGCACGGTGGGCTCCAGCGCGATGCCAGTGCGTTCCTTAAACAGATCCATGTCCTGCGATTTCTCCGTCCACCACGCGTTGGGCTTAAAGGTCATGCTCTCAACGACATGACCGACAAACACGCTGTTGCGCAGCTTGGAGAAGTCGGTATTCATGATCAGGATGGACGCGAGCACCAGCACAATGCCCAGAACCTTGATCGCGCCGGCGGGCTCGGTATAGACACCAATGCCCACCAGTACGGTGACGACCGTCTCGAAAGACATTACGACGGGAACTTTCGATGTCTCGAGCCCCATGGACAGACCCTGCATATATAAGATGTAAGCCACGGCTGTGGGGATGAGTCCAAAGCCAAGGAACAGCAGCAGCAGCTGTGGCGACATTGCCGCGGCGACATCCGGCCACGGAGCCGCGATAGCTGCCATAACCGCACCGCCAAAAACAAAGCCCCAAAACGTGACAGCCAGCGGGTGGACCGTCTTGGTTGCTATCCGGCTAAACACCGCGAGCGACGCACCACAAAAGCCCGCAATCACGCCCGACGTGACGCCCCAAACCGAAAAATGAAAACCAGAAAGGTCGCCATTGGTCACTGCAAGCACGCAGCCAACGATGTTGAAGACAATGGCAACGAGCTTGTTGGGGGTCACGTCCTCGCGATAAAGCACGCGACCGAGCACGACGCCAAACACCGGCGAGGTATAGAGCAGCACCGAGGCCGTGGACATGCCGACCTCGCCCATGCACTCGTAATAGCAGGTGTTGGCGGCGGCCAGACCAACGATACCGACAAGTGCGCAGGGAACAAGCTCTTTAGGGCTTGCCTTGAACAGCGTCATGGGACCCGAGGCTTTTCCCTCACGAGCACCTCCCTGGCAACCCATAAATGCCAAAACCGGAGCCATTAAGACGGCACCCGACAACAGACGAAAGGCCGCCATGCTCTGAGACGAAACGCCCAGGGCCGATATTCCGTTAACAAAGATTCCGATGGTGCCCCACATAAGCGCGGCGATCAGCACCAGCACATAGCCCACATTACTTCTCTTCAACGCAGCCTCCTCGGTATTATTTCCAATATGTTTCATGCTACGTTATAGTCGTTATATACATTTATCAAGACACAAATCGGCGAACGGGAAATCTCTTGAAACAAGGAGTGTCCCAAACTGCCGGCAGAAAGGGAACGTCCCCAAGTGCCGCTCTAGCAGTTGCGGTGAAATAGTTCTCAAATAGAGGCCTCACACCCCCAAACAGGAACTATTCCACCGCAACTTATGAGGGATATTGGGCTGTTAGGCCAATCTATCCCTTAGTAATCAAGCTTCCACATGTAGCGGCGCGTCATGTAGTCCTTGTGGGTGACGGCAGAGAGCGCGCGCATGTACACGTTGTTGAGGATCGGCGCAAAGATCAGGTGGTTGAAGTACTCGCTCACGCTGTCCTTGATGTCGTTGAGGCCAAGCTCCTTGGCGTCGAGCTGATAGACGCGCTCGCCACCGTACTGGTTGACGAAGCGGATGCCGCGCTCGTCGTTGCAGCGGCTGCGGCCGACGCTGATGAGCTGGAACAGCGAGGTGCGCTTGTCCAGAATCTCGAAGGGGCCGTGGAAGAAGTCGCAGGTGTTGATGGTGCAGGAGTCGATCTGCAGCATCTCCTGCACGTTGCAGATGCTAAAGACGTAGGCGGCACCAAAGAGCGGACCTTGAGCCATCACGTTGATGCAGGGCTTGTCGGCGTTCTGCTCGGCCCACTTGGCAGCAAGCGGACGGGTGTACTCGACGGCCTTGCGATAGATGGGGTCGACCAAGTCGAAGGCGGCCATGGCGGTCTCGTACTCGGCATAGCCCTCGGTCTGCTGCGTGAGCTCCATGGCGATCATGGTCACGACGGCGGAGTTGGTGCGGCCCATGCAGGACTCGTCGACGGCCAGGCTGTCATACTGGATCTTGTAGTCGCAGACCTCGGTGAGGCCGGACTCGTCAACATAGATGGCGATGGTGCTGGCGCCGTGGTCCTTGGCGACCTGTGCGGCGACGATGGTCTCCTTGGTGCCGCGCATGGACACGACCACGGCCAGGGTGTTCTCGTTGACGTAGGCCGGGGTTGCGTGCACGAACTCGTTGCTGGTATAGCTGGAGCTCACGACCTGCGTGGCCTCGTGCTCCATAAAGTACTGGGCAGGATAGTTGCCGCCGTTGGATCCGCCGGCGCCAATCCACACGACGCGCTTGATGCCGCCCTTGTCTGCCTTGTCAGCCAAAACCTGGGAAACGACATCCTTAACCTGTTCCTGAGTGGTCATCGTGCATCAGCCTTTCTTCTCGTTTGATGCTCATCACAGGCATACAAGTTACATACATGTTTTGGTTATGTCGACTAGTTGTATGCTATATTT
>WGSQ01000063.1 GCA_014871605.1 Collinsella sp.
CGGGTCCCGCCGCGCGCGTCGAGGGTCGCTCCATCACTACGCTCGAGGGCCTCAAGGCCGAGTCTGAGGCGCTCGCCCGTGCGATGGCTGCCGAAGGCGCCGAGCAGTGCGGTTTTTGCGCCCCCGGCCTTATCATGAACGTGCTGGCGCTTGCCCGCGCCGCCAAGGAGGACCCGAGCCTCGTCGCCACGCGCGAGGAGCTCTCGCGCCAGCTCGCCGGCAACCTGTGCCGCTGCAGCGGCTACGAGAGCCAGCTGCGTGCTATCGTGCGCTTCCTCAACGAGTCCGGCGTGCAGGTGGGCTTCGAGATGCCCGAGCTGCCCGTCAACGACACGAGCTGCGACGGTGTCGCGTACAAGCAGATCACCCACAAGCAGCCCAAGAAGGATTCGAAGGCCTTGCTCGAGGGCCGTCCCGTCTACACGGGCGACATGGTGCCCACCGGCGCGCTTATCGTTAAGCTCAAGCGCAGCCCGTATGCCCGCGCCAAGATCCGCTCCATCGATACGTCGCGCGCCCTGAAGGTGCCGGGCGTCGTGGGCGTCTACACCTACGAGGACGTGCCCCAGCGCCGCTTTACCATCGCCGGCCAGAGCTATCCGCAGCCGAGTCCCTACGACCGCCTGATTCTCGAGAACCTCGTGCGCTATCAAAACGAAGAGGTGGCGATCGTCGCCGCCGAGACCGAGGAGGCCGCCGACAAGGCGCTCAAGCTCATCAAGGTCGACTATGAGGTGCTCGAGCCGCTGCTCGACTTTACCCAGGCGCTCGATAATGACATCGTGGTTCACCCCGAGGGCGACGTGACCTTTATGTTCCCGCAGGGCGGCGACGTTGCTCGCAACCTGGTGTGCAGCGGTACCAGCGATTATGGCGATCTGGACGAGGCCTTCGCCCAGAGCGACATCGTCTTTGAGCGCACTTACACCAGCCAGGCCACGCAGACCGCGCCCATGGAGACCTTCCGTGCCTTCGCGACGACCGACGCGTTCGGCCGCATCTCGGTGACCACCTCTACGCAGGTGCCCTTCCACGTGCGCCGCATGGTCGCGCAGTCGCTCGACATTCCGCAGTCGCAGGTGCAGGTTATTAAGCCGCGCATCGGCGGCGGCTTTGGCTCCAAGCAGACGGGCTGCTGCGAGATCTTTGTTGCGTTTGTGACCCAGCAGACCGGTCGTCCGAGTTACTGCTGCTACACCCGTGAGGAGACCATCACTGCGGGCAACTCGCGCCACCAGATGCAGATGACCGTTAAGCTGGGCGCCATGAACGACGGCACCATCACGGCCATCGACCTGCACACGCTGTCCAACGCCGGCGCGTATGGCGAGCACGCCACCACGACGATCGGCCTTTCGGGCCACAAGAGCCTGCCCATCTACAACCACGTGAAGGCGAGCCGCTTTAGGTGGGACGCCGTCTACACCAACACCAACCGCGGCGGCGCGTATCGCGGCTATGGTGCCACCCAGGGCCAGTTTGCCGTGGAGAGCGCCGTCAACGAGCTCGCCGACATGCTGCACATGGACCCCGCCGACCTGCGCCTTAAGAACATGGTGCGCGAGGGCGAGGTCATGCCGCAGTACTACAACGAGAAGCTCAACGCCTGCGCGCTCGACCGCTGTCTGCTGCGCGCGATGGACATGATCGGTTGGCGCGACAAGCCGCTGGCCGTGGACCTGGGCGACCGCGTGCGCGCTCTTGGCTGCGCGCTCACCATGCAGGGATCAGGCATCTCCAACGTGGATATCGCCGGCATCGACATGCGCTTGGAAGAGGACGGCTTCATTACTATCGGCACCGGCGCCACCGATAACGGCATGGGCGTCGACACGATCCTGGCGCAGATTGCCGCCGAGGAGCTGGGCGTGGAGAGCTCGCTGATCGTGGTGCGCGGCGTGGACACCGATGTGTCGCCGTTCGATGCCGGCTCGTACGCGAGCTCGGGTACGTACGTGACGGGGCTTGCCGCCAAGAACGCCGCGACCGAGCTGCGTGAGAAGATCTGCGCCAAGGCCGCCCAGATGTGGGACGTGGACGCCGCCGACGTGGTCTTCGACGGCCAGTACGTGCGTCTGTCCGACGAGCGCGCCGCTCGCGAGCGCGGTCGCTACCTTACGCTGCGCGACTTTGCCAACCTGTGTGTCAAGAACATCGAGGGTGGCGACGCGCTGACCTCGCACGCCTCTGCCTGCCTGCCCGTTTCGCCTCCGCCGTTTATGGCTGGCATTGCCGAGGTCGAGGTCGACAAGGCCACCGGCAAGGTGACTGTGGTCGATTACGCGGCGGCTGTGGACTGCGGCACCGTGATTAACGAGGCGCTCGCGCGCGTCCAGGCCGAGGGCGGCATTGCCCAAGGTATCGGCCACGCGCTCTATGAGATTGTTGAGCACGATGACCGCGGCCGCCTGCGTACCGACAACTTTATGAGCTACAAGCTGCCCACGCGCCTGGATATCGGTAGCATTCGCGTGGCCTTTGAGCCTAGCTACGAGCCGACGGGTCCGTTTGGTGCCAAGTCGATCGGCGAGGTCGTCATCAACACACCGCTCGCCGCCGTGGCTTCGGCCGTGGCACACGCCACCGGCCACCAGGTGCGCTCGCTGCCGATCACGCCCGAGAAAGCCCTGCTGGGGGAGTAGCGGGTCAGCGAACAAGTCGTAATTGGCGGGGCGGGGCAACTCGCCCCGCCTTTTGCACTCGTGGTGAGGTCGTGAGCCTGTAAAACGTGTGCGTGCGCTTGACGTTCGTATCTGCTATCATTCCTAGTCTGTGCGCTCATGCGGGCGTGGCGGAATTGGTAGACGCGCCAGATTTAGGTTCTGGTGGGATTCCCGTGAAGGTTCGAGTCCTTTCGCCCGCACCAACGCATCTGCGTCGGCTTCGGCCGTCGCGACTCTTTGTTGCATAAAGGTACCAGCACCTCAGATAAGCTGGGCAGTATGAGGAGGAACGTGTTGAACATCACCGCTTCTGACGTCAAGGACGCCAAGCTCACCGCTACGGTCACCATCCCGGCCGCCGACGTCGACGCCGCGATCAAGAAGGCCTACAAGGATACCGCCAAGAAGTACCGCTTCCCGGGCTTCCGCGCCGGTAAGGCTCCCCGTCCGGTCATCGACTCCGCTCTTGGCGCCGAGGCTACCCTCGCTCAGGCCACCAACGACCTGATCGCCGCCAACGAGCCCGCCGTCCTCAACGAGCTGGACATCGTCCCCACCAAGAGCGGTGACTACAAGGAGCTCGACCTCGCCAAGGACCACGAGGACTACACCTACACCGTCGAGTTCTCCCTGCGTCCCGCCGCTGAGCTCTCCTCCTTCGACGCCGTCGAGATCGAGATGCCTCCTGCGGAGGTCACCGAGTCCGAGATCAACAACCAGGTTGAGATGCTCCTCAACTACCGTGCCACCTTCGAGGACGTCGAGGGTCGTGCCGTCGAGGCCGAGGACTACGTTACCGTCGACCTCAAGGCCGTCGAGAACGCCGACAACTTTGCCGCCGAGGGCCGCATGCTCATCGCCGGTAGCGACAGCAACCCCAAGGAGTTCAACGAGGCCCTGATCGGCGCTAACGTTGACGACGTTAAGACCGTCACCTGGACCGACGAGGTCGAGGAGGGCGAGGAGGCCGAGACCCACACCGTCGAGGTCACCGTCAAGGGCATCAAGGTCCGCAACACCCCCGAGCTCACCGACGAGCTCGTCAAGTCCGACTTTGGCTTCGACAGCATCGACGCTATGCGCGACGCCATCAAGCTCGAGATCGAGCAGGACAAGGCTTCTCGCCTCCCGGCCGAGAAGGAGAACCGTTGCGTCTCCGCTCTCGCCGAGCGTCTGCAGCTCGACGAGATGGACGCCGACTACGAGCAGTCCGTCTTTGAGGAGCTTGGCCAGAACTTCCTGTCCAACCTCGCTGCCCGCGGCATGACCCTGGACACCTGGCTGCCCGCTTCCGGCCTGACCATGGAGCAGTTCATCGGCGACCTGCACAAGCAGGCCAACGACGTTGCCCGCGAGTCCCTGGCGCTCGACGCCCTCGCCCGTGAGCTCAAGATTGAGGTCACCGAGGACGACGTCAACGCCGAGTTCGAGAAGGCTGGCGTCAAGGACGTCGAGGCTTCCAAGGCCGAGTTCATCGCCGATGGCCGCATGCCTGCCGTCCGCGAGTCCATCCGTCGCTCCAAGGCCGTCGACCACCTGGTCGAGAACGCCAAGGTGACCGAGGTCGACGAGACCGCCAAGGACGCCGAGTAATTCTCGCCACCTTGCCCGCGAGCGCATGCGTGCGCCCGTGATGGGGTAAAGTTATACACCGGTTATCCGGTTGCTTCGTACGGTGCCAGCCAATGCATAGCATGCGGGCACCGTACGTTTATCTAGAACCAATTTGGTCCGCAAGAGAGAAATGGAGATGCGTATGATCGCCAAGTTCGATTCCGCCCTCGTGCCATACGTTATCGAGCAGACGCCGCGCGGCGAGCGCAGCTACGATATCTATTCGCGCCTGCTCAACGACCGCATCATCTTCTTAGGCGAGGAGATCAACTCCGTCAGCGCCAACCTGGTCGTTGCCCAGCTGCTGCATCTTGAGAGCCAGGATGCCGAGAAGGATATCTCGCTCTACATCAATTCGCCCGGTGGCGAGGTCTACTCCGGCCTGGCGATTCTTGACACCATGAACTTCATTAAGCCGCAGGTCTCCACCATCTGCGTCGGTATGGCCGCGTCCATGGCCGCCGTGCTGCTTTCGGCCGGCGCCAAGGGCAAGCGTTTCTGCCTGCCGCACTCCAAGGTCATGATTCACCAGCCCAGCGGCGGTGCCCAGGGTCAGCAGACCGAGATCGAGATCGTGGCCGAGGAGATCAAGAAGACCCGCCGTGAGCTCAACCAGATCCTGTCCGACGCCTCGGGCCAGCCCATCGAGAAGGTTCAGGCCGATACCGAGCGTGACAACTACCTCACGGCTGTCGAGGCCCTCGACTACGGCCTAATCGACCGTATTGTCACCTCGCGCGACCTCGCCGCGAAGGACGCCTAGGATGGCCGGTAACATGCAGGACAACTTTGACGAGAACGGCAACCCCATCCGCTGCTCCTTCTGCGGAAAAGAGCAGGGGCAGGTTCGCCGCCTTGTAAAGGGTCCGACCAACATCTTTATCTGCGACGAGTGCGTTGCCGCCTGCTCCGAGATTTTGGAGGAGTCGCTGGCTTCGGACTTTATGGACGCCGCCCGCAACGGCAAGCTGCCGGGCTTCCTCAACGACCACGGCCAGGCTGCATCCCAGCCCGCCGCGGCCCCCGAGACCGAGGGTTTTGAGCTAGAGGACGATCGTCAGGTCATCACGCACGTGCCGACGCCGCACGAGATCTATGACGAGCTTTCGGCCTATGTTATGGGTCAGGAGGACGCCAAGCGCGCCATGTCGGTGGCCGTGTACAACCACTACCGCCGCGTGATTGAGGGCGGCGCTGCGGTGTCTGCCTTTGATGACGACATGGGCTCGCAGTTCGATGACGATATGGACGAGGTAGAGCTCGCCAAGTCCAACATCCTGCTGCTCGGTCCCACCGGTACCGGCAAGACGCTGCTGGCCCAGACGCTCGCGCGCATCCTCGAGGTGCCGTTTGCCATCGCCGATGCCACCGCGCTCACCGAGGCTGGTTACGTTGGCGAGGACGTGGAGAACATCCTGCTCAAGCTCATCAATGCTGCCGATGGCGACATTGAGCGCGCGCAGGTGGGCATTATCTACGTGGACGAGATCGACAAGATCGCCCGCAAGGCCGAGAACCTCTCCATTACCCGCGATGTTTCGGGCGAGGGCGTTCAGCAGGCGCTGCTTAAGATTCTTGAGGGCACGGTGGCCAGCGTTCCGCCCACCGGCGGCCGCAAGCATCCCCAACAGGAGCTGCTTCAGATCGACACGACTAACATCCTGTTCATCTGCGGCGGTGCTTTTGTGGGTTTGGATAAGATTATCGCCGACCGCGTTGGCAACAAGGGCGTAGGCTTTAACTCCGAGATCGCCGGCCCCACTTCGGTCGACGAGAACGACCTGCTGCGTCAGGTGCTTCCGCAGGACCTCAACGCCTTTGGCATGATCCCCGAGTTTGTGGGACGTACGCCCGTCGTCACCCAGACGCAGGCGCTCGACGAGGACGACTTGGTGTCGATCCTGACCGAGCCCAAGAACGCCGTGGTGCGTCAATACCGCAAGATGTTCCAGCTCGAGGACGTTGAGCTTGAGTTTGAGGACGCCGCCCTGCACGAGATCGCCCGCATGGCGCTCGCCCGCAAGACCGGCGCCCGCGGCCTGCGCTCCATCTGCGAGGACGTGCTGCAGCAGACGATGTTCGACCTGCCCAGCGAGGAGGGCGTTTCCAAGGTCATCGTGACCGAAGCCTCCGTAAAGGGCGAAGAGCAGCCCCAGCGCATCTACGGCTAAAACCTGTCAAAACGTCTTTGTCGATAGCCTCCGACCATCCGCGGTCGGAGGCTATTTTATATATACGCAAAACACCCAACTACCTGTGTTATTCTGTGTGTTTGTTTAAGCCTCAGCGAAGTCATTCAGACTGAAGTAATCGATACCTAAGGGGAGGAATGTAGGCCCGATTTTCGTAGATTCCGCCCGAGCCGAAGACCACTTAATGTGGTCTTCGAGCGAGCCCAGGGCCTGACCGAGCGAAAATCGGGCCTACATTCCTCCCCGACGGGCAAGGGAGAGATATATGGAAGAGATGCCCAAGAACTACGATCCGTCGACTAACGAGCCGGCGATTCTGCAGAAGTGGCTCGACGGCGGCTACTACAAGCGCCGCGAGGGCGTGGGCGACTGCACCGTCACCATTCCGCCTCCCAACGTGACCGGCAAGCTCCACATGGGTCACGCCACCGACGACTCCATCCAGGACGCCATCGTCCGTATGGCTCGCATGCGCGGCAAGTCCACGCGCTGGGTGCTGGGCACCGATCACGCCGGTATCGCCACGCAGACCAAGGTCGACAAGAAACTCAAGAGCGAGGGCATCAGCCGCCTGGAGATTGGCCGCGATAAGTTTGTCGACGCCTGCTGGGACTGGACCCACGAGTACGGCGGCATCATCGTCGAGCAGATCAAGCGCATGGGCTGCTCCGTCGACTTCGACAACGAGCGCTTCACCATGGACGAGGATTACGCCCAAGCCGTGCGTAAGGTCTTCTGCGACTGGTACCACGACGGCCTGATCTACCGTGGCAAGCGTATCGTCAACTGGTGCCCCAACTGCACCACTGCCATCTCGGACGACGAGGCCGAGTATAAGGACGAGAAGGGCCACCTGTGGCACCTGCGCTACCCGCTGACCGAGCCGGTCAACGGCCAGGACTACATCGTCGTCGCCACCACGCGCCCCGAGACCATGCTCGGCGACACGGGCGTTGCCGTCTCCCCGAAGGATCCCGAGAAGGCCGCCTTTGTGGGCAAGACCGTCAAGCTCCCCATCGTCGACCGCGAGATCCCTATCTTTGAGGATTGGCATGTCGACGCCAACTTTGGCTCCGGCTTCGTTAAGGTCACCCCGGCTCACGACCCCAACGACTACGCCATGGGTCAGGCCCACGACCTGCCGCAGATCAACATCTTCGATGAGCACGCGGTGGTCGTCGAGGGCTATGGCGAGTTCACCGGCATGAACCGCGACGAGTGCCGCGAGGCCGTTGTCAAGTGGTTCGACGAGCACGGTCTGCTCGATCATGTCGAAGAGCTCGACCACTCCGTCATGCACTGCTACCGTTGCGACTCCGCCCTGGAGCCGTGGCTGTCCGAGCAGTGGTTCGTGGCCGTCGACAAGCTCAAGGGGCCGGCGCTCGACGCCGTCAACTCCGGCAAGGTCACCTTCCACCCCGCGCGCTGGACGCAGACCTACACCACCTGGATGGAGAACCTCAAGGACTGGTGCATCAGCCGCCAGCTGTGGTGGGGCCACCGCATCCCCGTGTTCTACTGCGAGGACTGCGGCTGGGAGGACGCCCTTACCGTTGACACCGACGTGTGCCCCAAGTGCGGCGGTCATCACGTGCATCAGGACGAGAACGTGCTGGACACCTGGTTCAGCTCGCAGCTGTGGACTTTCGCCACGCAGGGCTGGCCGCAAAAGCCGGAGCTGCTCGAGGGCCATCACCCCACGACGGCGCTGGTCACCGCGCGCGACATCATCGCGCTGTGGGTCGCCCGCATGGTCATGAGCTCGCTGTACTTCTTGGACGAGGTGCCGTTTAAGGACGTCGTCATCTACCCGACGATCCTGGCCAAGGACGGCAGCCGCATGTCCAAGTCCAAGGGCAACGGCGTTGACCCCATGGACCTCATTGGCATGTACGGCGCCGACGCCATGCGCTTCAACCTGCTCACGCTGTGCACCAACAACCAGGACGTCAAGTTCGACGCGAACATCGACAAGAAAACCAAGAAGCTTATCGACAGCCCGCGCACCGAGCAGGCTAAGTCTTTTGTGACCAAGATCTGGAACGCCAGCCGCTTCCTGCTTATGAACATGGAGGGCTACACGCTCGGCGAGCCCGTCGTTGAGACGCCGGCCGACGCCTGGATGTTCAGCCGCCTGGCCAAGGCCGTGAAGATGGTCACCGAGGGTATCGAGAACTACACCTTTGGTGACATGGCCCGCGGCGTGCAGCAGTTCTTCTGGAACGAGGTCTGCGACTGGTACGTCGAGGTCACCAAGGCCCGCCTGAAGGGCGAGGGCCGTCTGCAGGCGCAGCGCAACCTGATCTTTGTGCTCGACACCTCCATTCGTCTGATGCACCCGCTTATGCCGTTTGTCACCGAGGAGATTTGGGACAACATGCCGGCGAGCGTGCTCGACCTGGACGCCGAGGGCAACGTGGACCGCGCCGAGGCGCTCATGATCGCCAAGTGGCCGGAGCCCGCCGACTACGCCAAGTATGTCGATGAGCCCGCCGAGCGCGCATTTGAGCTGTGCCGCGCCGTCGTTTCCGCCGCCCGCGCCACGCGTTCGCGTTATCGCTTGAGCCCCAAGGCCGAGCTCGACGTGGTCGTGCGCGCCGGTGCCGAGGATATCGAGAAGCTCGAGAGCCTGCGCTCGACCATCGAGCCGCTGGCCAACACCGCTTCGCTGGTCATGGGTGCCGACGTTGAGAAGCCGGCCGCGAGCATTGCCGTGGTCGACAGCGGCGTCGAGGCCTTTGTGGTGCTCGAGGGCAAGGTTGACCTTTCGGCCGAGAAGGCACGCCTGGAGAAGGAGATTGCCGCGGCCCAGAAGGAGCTTGCCGGTTGCGAGAAGACGCTCGCCAACGAGGGCTTTGTGGCCAAGGCCGCGCCCGCGGTGGTCCAGAAGAAGAGGGACCGTGCAGCTGAGCTCAAGGAGATCCTGGTGGCGCTGACTGCTCAGGTT
>WGSQ01000064.1 GCA_014871605.1 Collinsella sp.
ACCTTCCGCCCCGAGTTCCTCAACCGTATCGACGATATCGTGGTGTTCCATCCGCTCGGCATGGCGCAGATCGAGAAGATCGTCGACATCCAGCTCGCCGACGTCCGCGCGCGTCTGGCCAAGGAGCGCATGACGCTGGCCATCACCCCGGCGGCCAAGCAGATGCTCGCCGTGGGCGGCCTGGACCCGGTCTTTGGTGCCCGTCCGCTCAAGCGTCTGGTTCAGCGCGAGGTCGTGGATGCCATCGCCGCCGCTATCATCGACGGCACGGTGCGTGAGGGCGATCAGGTGACGGTCGATGTCGACAAGGACGGCGGCTTTACCGTCGTGTGCGACAACACGCCGGCGGCCACCTACGAAGTCCCCGACGCCGAGTAGATTTTGGGCCGGCTTTAAAACCGCCCCTCATCGCAAAACGCCAAGGGCGGCGGATCCAATTGGGTTCGCCGCCCTTTTTCGTGCGACAATCGATGATGCCGAACGGATGCGATGTAAGGAGCTATGCAGATGAAAGACGAGATCAAGACAAGCGCGCCGGCGCCCAGGCCCACGTCCAAACCGGCGCCCAAGCCGCGCGACCCCTACATCCGTGCCGAGAACGAGGACGATGACGGTTACGACCCCTACAGCGACCGACGCCCCGAGCGCGAGCCGATGTTCGAAGCTGACCCGTGGCGCTAATTGCATCAAGTAGCTAATTTGGCGATGATTTTCTGGGACGGGGTAGTCAAAAAAGTCCCGTCCCAAATCGACTGCCCAGGGAGTCGCATTCGAGCTTGGTTGTCCTCTCAGCCACTCGGCATCCTTCGAGCAGAAATAGTGAAAAACTTGCTTAAGTGTTAATCAAGTCAGACATAATCTTGCTCTCTAATTAATCAAGAACCGCTATAATTTTGATTAGCTAGAGAGCAAGATTGGAGAATCATGGCATTCAACGACTTGATCGCCCAGAAAATAAAGGACTTTGAACAGCAGGGGGTTCCGCAGGTCTTTGAGCGAGACCTTGATCTAGGAAACCCACAGGAGCCAAAGCGCGACAACATCGTAAATGTGATTGTGGGGGCCCGCCGTTGTGGAAAGACGTATCGCTTGTATCAGGAGATGCGGCGGCTTCAGAGCCGGGGCGTCGAGCTTGACCGGATGCTTTACTTCAATTTTGAGGATGAGCGCTTGCGCCCGTATGAGCCATCGCTGCTGGCGGACGTGCTCGACACGTTCTATGCGCTGTATCCTGCTGCTCGAACCGAGGGCGCTTACATTTTCTTTGACGAGATCCAAGAAATTCCCGAATGGGGCGCGTTTCTGCGGCGTGTAGTCGATACGGAGAAAGCGACCGTCTATGTGACGGGATCTTCTTCTAAGATGCTGTCCTCAGAACTTAAGAGCGAGTTCAGGGGTCGTTCTCTTGTGCGAGAGCTTTTTCCGTTGAGTTTTTCGGAATACGTTCGATATAAGACGGGGAGTGTTCCCGAGCCAGATGCGACCTTTTCCCCGAGCGATGCAGCGCTGCTTCGACATCATCTGATCGGGTATCTTGAACAAGGGGGATTCATCGCGACACTTGAGCAGACGCCTGCAGACGCGATTCAGCTGCTACAGGAATATGCTTCGCGAACGGTCGCCATGGACGTCGTTGAACGTTACGACGTCAAGAACCCTCGCCTGGCATCGCTGTTCTTGACGCGGTGTATGGCATCTTCGGGACGAGAGCTGTCAGTGAACAAAGTGTACAACGAGTTCAAGAGCAGACAGATACCCGTCAGTCGTAATTCTCTCAGCGATTTACTTGAGTATTATGAGGACGCCTACCTGTTATTTTCTGTGCCGGAGTTCACGCGTTCACTGGCAAATAACATGCGGTCTGCGTCTAAGGTCTACGCTGTCGACCCTGCGATGTTTGGAGCATTCTCTCCGGCATCGGCATTGGACCAGGGCCAGAGGCTCGAGACCGCAGTGTTCAATGCGCTAAGAAGAAGGACTCCCGCGGTGAGGACCGGCTCGGTCTGCCGCCTGCTGATCAAAGAGAAGAGCAAAAGCCATGAGGTGGACTTTGTGGCTGGGGACGCGCTTCTCATGCGGGCTTATAGCCTGATTCAGGTAAGTGCGGATATGGCAAGTGAGAAAACGCGCGAGCGCGAAATTGCCGCGCTTGATGCCTCGATGGCCCAGTTCGATCTTGGCGAGTCGGCAATCGTTACCATGGATGAACAGACCGATATTCCATGCGAGCACGGTGTGGTCCACGTTGTGCCCGCATGGAAGTGGCTCCTTGCCTAATCATCTATGGACCTGTGGGGTCAGGACCTCCTGGCTCCTTCATCACGGTTGGGGAGCACCTTGCTGCGCCAGGCTAGTCCTGGGCTTTGATACTCGGCAGGAGAATCTGGGCGAGGTAGTCGGTCTCGAGTTTGGTCGCGGCGTCGGCTTTGCCGTCTTTGCCGACCAGTACGTTCTTGATCTGGCTATACGTATAGCGGTTGCCGGTCGTAAGCTCGACAAGCTCAATGGCCGTGTCCATGGGGTAGGTCGACACGGGATTCTGGGTGCGCCCGTTGATAGTCTGGGGCACCACGTACGGATAGACGGGGCCGCTGGCATAGACGGTATAACCGTTGCCCAGGCTGACCGTGCCCAAAACCGTATCGCCGTCATCGGGCGTAAAGGTCTCGCCATCGCGCACGGCGACGAGCGTCACGAGCGGCGTATTGGCGTCGTCGCCCAGATAGATGCATAGCGTGCTGCCGTTTTGCCAAGTTGCGACCTTGCCGTACCACTCGACGGGAATATCGAGCTGGTAGAGGTCGGTTGCCTTGTGGCGAGCGTCAGCATCACGGGATGCCTGTGCCTTTTGCGCGCTCACGGCATTGACGGCGGCGTCGCGCCGCGCGGTTGCTGCCTGCTGGAGCACTTTGGCAGCCGCGGCGGAGCTCGCGCCGCCTTCCTCGGCATACTTGGCGGCGGCATCGATCTGGTCGTCAGTCACCGTGTTGGCCGAAGGCACTTTGAGCTTAAAGGTGGCCTGGGCACTTAAATCCTGTCCATCGCTCTTAACGGTGACCTGCGTCTTGGTGGTCGGGACGGTATAGATGGTGCCGTCGGCCGCGATGGGGGAGGCGGCGATGGAGAACGTGTAATCGCCGGGCAGCAGCTTAATGCCGCGACCATGCTCGTCAACGTAGAGCGTTTCGCTCACGGAGGAGCCATCAGCGTCCTGACCACTCACCTGTACGGGAATCTTGGAGCCGGTAGAACAGTCGAGGCCCGCGGCATGCACGCCAATCTGCACCGACATCATGGTATGGGCGTTTGCGGCAAGCACGGCAGCCTGCTCTTGTTGATATCCGTTCCAGGCAGCATAGCCTGCGCCGCCGGCAACAAGCGCGACGGCTACGACGCCGGCAACCATCAGATTGCGGCGCTTGGGCGACATTTTGCGATGGCGAACCTCGGCCTCGCGTGCCGAGGGAACGGACGGCAGGGGAATATCGCCCATGGCGATGGTCTCGTCCACGGCAGGCGCAGAGCCTAAGCCAGGGAGCTCGCGGGTCAGCGAATCTTCGGCCGGCAAGTTGTCGAGCAAGATGGTTTCCTCGCTCGTGTCGGATTCGGGCTGGTCGTCGGCCTCGCATTCGGTGTCTTCGTGATCTGCCTCATCTTCGGCAGGCTCAACGTCGTCTGCATCCTGATCATCGGACTGCGCCTCGGCTTCCGACTCATCCTGCACATCAACGCCCGAATCGTCAAACGCAATCTCATCAAGTGAAATCCGGTCTAGGCTCTCCAGGGCTTCGGCACTCGCTTCTGCATCTTGGGCCGCATCCTCTTGGCCCATCGTCTCATCATTCATACATCCCCCAAGCTCAATATCGGGACAACAATGTACCCAAAATTGGGGTCACATAGAGCTGTCAGGCGATTGGAAATCTGATTTTATCTGTGAGAGAGGTTTTGCATATGTGCGTGAATGCGCGCAACAACAAAAAGCCCCGGAAAGCGGACGAATCGCTTTCCGGGGCTGCGCATGACGCGCGATTGCGGCATCGGCTAAGTTTGCCTACATCCAAATGTGGACGGAATAAACATGTTACTCGGCGTGCGCGTAATCAACCTTGGCGCGGCGAGCAGTAGCCTTCTCCCAATCGCTGGTGCCCTCAAAGACATCCTGCTTGTAGGGATTGCGGCCGAGCTTCTTGGCGCGGTAGGCGATGTAGATGATCGCGGCGACGTTGGCGATCAGCGCAGCGATCGAGACCGCGGTAGCGGCGCCGGGGTCGAGCGTGGAGTGGGTCACAAAGATGGACTCCTCCTGGAAGTACGGGAACACCTGGGCAAACATGCACCAAATGGCCAGCGTAAAGGCGCGGTTCTGGATCCAGCCGCCCTTGTTCCAGATAAAGGCGGCGACGGTGGGCGCCAGAAGCAGCGCAAAGCCGCAGAACCAGGAGTGGGTGGGCAGGCAGTTGTAGGTGTAGCAGAAGTTCCAGATATCGTAGGCGATGATGTAGACCCAGGTCATATCGGGCCACAGCATGTCGGTCTGATCCTCGGAGGCGTAGACGCTCCACCAACCGGTCATGCAGAAGATGTTGATGATACCGGCGATGCCGTTGAACACGTTGTTCCAGCCGGCCAGCTGCGTAGCACCTTCGGAGGTGACCCAGGTGGACTCGCCCAGGACAAAGAAGTGATAGGCGCTCTCAAAGTCGGACACGACGGCGATCATGATGTTGATGGCGACGATCACAAACGGCCATGCGCGGAACCAATGCGCCTTGCCAATCTTGCCCCACTGGTACTTAATGGCAATGAAGCCCCAGCAACCGGCCAGCGCCGCGTATACCTTGGCGTAGTGGAACCAGCTGTTCTGGTACACATGGGTGGGGTTGGTGAGCGCCCACTCGGCACCCTGCGAGACGCCGATGGCGATGGCGACGCAGTAGATGGTCATGGCCAGCGGAGCCACGCCAAAGATGATTGCCGCGCCCAGCTTGGTGCGGCGGCCGACCTCGTTGAGCACGATCAGGCCAATAAAGACCATGGCCCAGCCGGCCCAGTGGATAAGGGTATCGCTACCCCAAATATCGAACAGCATGCTGCTCTCCTTTCACACAGCCGCGGCCCCTCTTCTGATCGCGGGCAGTTTGGCCAAATGTCGTCAGTTCTGGGGCTTGCGCTCCGGATACTTGGCGGTATAGCCCTCGATGTGGAGTGTCGAGGCGATGATTTCCTTGACCGTCTCGTCGGGCACATCGGGGTGAGTGCGGATATACATCAACAACCCCATGATGAGGGTGTAGAACGTCTCGTAGACATGGTCGATGCGTAGCTCATGATGGGCGGCAAAATCCACCACGGTGGTGTCGCAGATATACTGCGCCACACGCTGGACCACGTTGTGCAAAAAGCCGCCGTAGAGCGCGCCGCTGCTTGAGGTGAGCGTACTCGGCAGCTCGTGGCCGCTGACGACCAGGCGCTTAAAGAGCGGGGCGACGGTGTCGAGTGCGCCCTCGATATCACCGACGGTGCGGTTGGCATTCCACTGCTCGAGCTCGGAGATAAAACCGTCGATCGCCTCGTCCATGACGGCGGTGACAGCGGCGTCCATGTCGGCAAAGTAGTGGTAGAACAATGAGCGCGTGCAGCCGGCTCGCTTGGTCACGGCCGAGACGGATAGATGCGACACGCCTAGCTCAGAGCTCACGGTGCGCACGGCGGCGAGGATCTCGCGACGGCGTTCGTCGCCCGTCAAGCGCTTTGCCGCGCTATCGGATGCGGGGACGGCATCGACCACAGAGGTATCTGCTGTGTTGTTGCTCATGTTTTGCCGCCTTTCATCCTCTTTTGCCTGACCGTTCGCCTAACAGTCTTGAATATTGTTGACGGTTCGTCAATACTATTTTTGACACAATGTCAACTAATGGCGGGTGAACGGCATGGGGGCATGCCCGGCCTGCAAAAAAGAGGGGTGCCGCGGTCTCGCCGGGCTGTGGCAAGAGAAGGGACAACCATGATTCTCAACGGACCGGGGATTAGCTACACCGAGCCCGACATCGGTTCGGAGTTCGTGCCGCCGCTGCCGGAGCATCCGCGCGAGGCCATCGTCAAGCTGTGCGAGCACTGCACCAACCGTCTGCTGCATCGCGACGAGCTGCTGGGCTACGAGTACTGGTCGTTTGCCGAGGCCGCGACCGACGAGCAGGCCGAAGTGCTCTGCAAGATGAAGATGCGCCGTCCCTATACGTTGCCCGAGATGGTCAAGCTCACCGGCATGCCCGAAGCCGATATCGAGAAGATGCTCGACGATATGAGCTACACGGGCCTGCTCGAGTACAACTGGGAAAACCCCGAGCGCGCCAAGCAGTGGGTGCTGCCCATGCTGGTGCCGGGTTCCGCTGAGTTTCTCAACATGCGCGTGAGCCAGCTCGAGGAGCACCCGGTCTATGCCAAGTTCTTTGAGCAGGCGTCCAAGGGACCGCTGTCCAAGGCCACGCCGATGGTGCCGCCCGGTGGTGCCGGCATCGGCATGCATGTCATTCCGGTCGAGAAGGCTATCGATGCCGCGAGCA
Organism: Collinsella sp.; assembly: GCA_014871605.1. Lineage (GTDB taxonomy): Bacteria > Actinomycetota > Coriobacteriia > Coriobacteriales > Coriobacteriaceae > Collinsella. The sequence goes on from WGSQ01000064.1 coordinate 6,567, forward strand.
CGTCGGTGCCGATCGAGCATATCGAGCATTGGCTCGACAAATACGATGGCAAATATGCCGCCAGCACCTGCAGCTGCCGCGCGAGCCGTCGCGTGATGGGTGAGGGCTGCGCCGACGACCCGGCAGATTGGTGCATCGCCGTGGGCGATATGGCCGACTACGTGGTTGAGACCGATCGTGGCCATTACGTGACCCGCGACGAGGTTTACGACATCCTGCGCCAGGCCGAGGACAACGGCTTTGTGCACCAGATCACCAATATCGACGGCGAGAACAAGATCTTCGCTATCTGCAACTGCAACGTCAACGTGTGCTACGCCCTGCGCACCTCGCAGCTGTTCAACACGCCCAACTTGTCGCGCTCGGCCTATGTCGCCAAGGTCGAGAAGGACAAGTGCGTGGCCTGCGGTCGCTGCGTTGAGGTGTGCCCGGCCGGTGCCGCTAAGCTGGGCCAGAAGCTCTGCAGCAAAAAGGCCGGCGGACAGGTGCCCGAGTATCCGCGCCAGGAGCTGCCCGATGCCACCAAATGGGACCACACCAAGTGGTCGCCCAACTACCGCAATGACAACCGCATCGAGACGCACAAGTCCGGCACCGCGCCCTGCAAGACGGCCTGCCCCGCGCATGTTGCCGTTCAGGGTTATTTGAAGCTCGCGGCGCAGGGTCGCTATGACGAGGCCCTAGCACTCATTAAGCGCGAGAACCCGCTGCCCGCTATCTGCGGCCGTGTGTGCAACCGCCGCTGTGAGGATGCCTGCACCCGCGGCCGTGTGGACGCCGCCGTGGCCATCGACGAGGTCAAGAAGTTTATCGCCCAGCGCGATCTGGACGCCGCGACCCGCTATGTCCCGCCCGTGGTGACGCCGACGCGTGCCGGCGGCTTCGACCAGAAGATCGCCATCATCGGTGCCGGCCCGGCCGGTCTGTCCTGCGCTTTTTATCTGGCCGAGAAGGGCTATAAGCCCGTCGTGTTCGAGAAGAACGAGCGTCCGGGCGGCATGCTCACCTACGGTATTCCCAGCTTTAAGCTGGAGAAGGACGTTATCGAGGCCGAGGTCGAGATCATTCGCCTGATGGGTGCCGAGTTCCGCTATGGCGTGGAGGTCGGTCGCGATGTGACGCTCGATGAGCTGCGCGAGCAGGGTTTTAAGGCCTTTTATGTTGCCATCGGCTGCCAGGGCGGCCGCCTTGCCGGTATTCCGGGCGAGGATGCCGAGGACGTGACCGTGGCCGTCGACTTCTTGCGCGAGGTCAACAGCGGCAAGATCGACGCGCTACCCGGCCGCACCATCGTAGTGGGCGGCGGCAACGTGGCTATCGACGTGGCCCGCAACGCCTGCCGTCTGGGCTCCGAGCATGTTGAGATGTTCTGTCTGGAGAGCGAGGCCCAGATGCCCGCCAGCGAGGAGGAACGTCGCGAGGCCGTTGAGGACGGCGCTCACATCAGCTGCGGCTGGGGCCCCAAGGAGATTCACCTGGACGAGGCCGGTCGTGTATGCGGTATCACCTTCAAGCGCTGCACGCGTGTCTTTGACGACGAGGGCCGTTTTGCGCCCGAGTACGACGAGAACGATCTGCGCCGTGTCGATGCCGACCGTGTCGTCATGTCGATTGGCCAGTCCATTGTGTGGGGCGACCTGCTGGCTGGCTCCAAGGTGGAGCTCGGCCGCGGCCAGGGTGCCCTTGCCGATCCCCAGACTTACCAGACCGCCGAACCCGACATCTTTGTGGGCGGCGACGTCTACACCGGCCCCAGCTTTGCCATCGACGCTATCGCCGCCGGTCACGAGGCCGCCGTGTCCATCCATCGCTTTGTGCAGCCGGGCTCCACGCTCACCATCGGCCGCAACCAGCGCCGCTACACCGCGCTCGACCGCGACGATGTCGTGATCGAGAGCTACGACAACGCGAGCCGCGAGGTTGCGCATGTGGACCGCGAACGCGAGAAGGCTGCACCGTTTAGCGAGTATGTTGAGACCTTTACCGAGGAGCAGGTGCGCGCCGAGACCGCCCGCTGCCTGGGCTGCGGCGCCTCGATCGTCGACCCCAACAAGTGCATCGGCTGCGGCCTGTGCACCACCAAGTGCGCGTTTGACGCTATCCATCTGTATCGCGACCGCCCCGAGTGCTCCACGATGGTCAAATACGAGCAAAAGCTCCCAAGCCTGGGCAAGTATGCTCTAAAGCGTGCCATCAAGATTAAATTTGGTCGTAAATAGGTAGCCATGGCGGGTAAGGGGACGGCGCAGACTAGATCTCGTCGTCCCCTTGCTTTGAGTTTGCATCGAATCAACCTCTGCAGAAAGGGTTTCGCCTTGCATGAATTGGGAATCGTGTATCACATCATTCGCGATGTTGAGAATGTGGCGCGCGCTCATGGCGTGCGTCGCGTTTCGAGCGTGACGTTGCTGCTGGGCGAGGTCTCGGGCGTCGTTCCCGAGTTGCTGCTCGACGCTTGGCGCTGGGCGGCAGATAAAAAGCCCATCGCGCAGGGCGCGGAGCTTGTTGTGGAGCCCGTCGAGGCCGTGACGCATTGCGAGGCATGTGGCCGCGACTATGCGACGGTCGAGCACGGCAAGACCTGTCCCCATTGCGGTAGCGGCGAGACATACCTGCTGCAGGGCCAAGAGGTCATGATCAAACAGATCGAGACCCCCGAAGAGGATCCGGCAGACGCTGCTCCTGACGGCCCTTCCGACGTCCCCGACGCCGTCGACGCCGCCAACCCCCTCCACATCGTCTAGGATCCCCTATAAGTTGCGGTGAAATAGTTCCTAAATCGGGGGTGCGGACTATTTCTTGGACCGCGCCTAGGCGTATCCAAGCTTCCTGCGGT
>WGSQ01000065.1 GCA_014871605.1 Collinsella sp.
ACGACCGCTACAACATCCAGCGCATGCACCTGTGGAAGTATGAGCGCGAGGGCCGCGCGTTGGTCGTCGCTCCGCAAAAGCCGGTCGAGGTCGGCCATGTCGAGCACGATCCGACAAAGCTTTTGGACCTGTATATTCAGGGCCGCCAGGAGGCAAAGCGCCTGCTCGCGGAAATCCAAGAGTTCGTTGAGCGCTAGCGACGGCGAACCCTCAAAAATGACAACAGCTAAAGAGCTGGAAAATCACGGCTCGTGGATGACATGTGCAGAAACTCTGGTCGGAGCCAAAATACCTGTTGACTCGTACGGCGAGCGGGGTAATATGGACGGGTTACTTGCAGAGCCCCGTGAATCTCTGTAACAACACGTACTGTACATGGAGGAGTCTAAGTGATTTCGAAATCGACTCACTACGCCAAGCAGGGCGAGGTCCAGCGCAACTGGGTTCTCGTCGACGCCGATGGTGCTGTCCTGGGCCGTCTTGCCACCCAGATCGCAATGATCCTGCGCGGTAAGAACAAGCCCCAGTTCACGCCCAACAGCGACTGCGGCGACTTCGTTGTCGTCATCAATGCCGATAAGGTCCAGCTTACCGGTAACAAGGCCGACACGAAGACCTATTATCGCCACAGCGGCTACAACGGCGGCCTCAAGGCTGAGAGCTTCCGCCAGGCTATGGAGAAGCACCCGGAGAAGGTCATCGAGCGCGCCGTTCGCGGCATGCTGCCCAAGACCACCCTCGGCCGTGCCCAGATGACCAAGCTTAAGGTCTACGCTGGTGCCGAGCATCCGCATGCTGCCCAGAACCCCACGAAGATTGAGCTGGAGGCTTAAAGATGGCTGAGAACACCGTTGTCTACCAGGGTACCGGCCGTCGTAAGAACGCCGTCGCCCGCGTCCGTCTCGTCCCCGGCACCGGCAAGGTGACTATCAACAAGCGTGACGCCGAGCAGTATTTCGGCCGTCATCAGCTCGTTGAGAACGCCCTTGCTCCCTTCAAGGTGACCGACACCGCCGGTCAGTTCGACGTTATCGCTCTGTGCGATGGCGGCGGCATCTCCGGTCAGTCCGGCGCTCTGCGCCTGGGCATCGCTCGCGCTCTTCTGAACGCTGGCGACTACCGTGCTGACCTCAAGAAGGCCGGTTTCCTTACGCGCGATGCTCGCGTGGTCGAGCGCAAGAAGTACGGCCTCAAGAAGGCCCGCCGCGCTCCCCAGTTCTCCAAGCGCTAAGGTTTTATCTCCTTTCGAGATACAATGTACAAGCGGGGCCTGCCGATTCCTCGGCGGGTCCCGCTTTTCTTTTTCGACTAGGGTGGGCGGTTGCATATCGCCTGCTAGGGAAGGAGCGATCCTATGCCCCAGAACATCTTCGGTACCGACGGCGTCCGTGGCGTCGCCAATGCCGACCTCTCGTGCGACCTCGCGTTTCGCCTGGGCCGCGCGGCGACCAAGTTCCTTGGTCCGGATATCTGTGTCGGCCGCGACACGCGTCTTTCGGGCACCATGCTCGAGAGCGCTCTGACCGCCGGCATCATGGCCGAGGGCGGCCGTCCGCACTGCTGCGGCGTCATCCCCACGCCTGCCGTGGCGCTGCTCACCGTCCAGAATGAGCTCGACGGCGGCATCGTCATCTCTGCTTCGCATAATCCGCCGGAGTTCAACGGCATCAAGTTCTTTAGCCGCAAGGGCATGAAGCTTCCCGATGCGGTCGAGGAAGAGATCAGCGCCTGGGTCATGTCCGAGGAGGCCATGGCTGCCGACACGCTGCCGACCGGCGCCGGTGTGGGTCACATCATCAAGATGAAGGACGCCCGCAAGGCATATGTCGATCATGCCATCGATACGCTTGATGGCCTGAGGCTCGATGGCCTGGTCGTTGCCGTCGACTGCGGTCACGGTGCTTCCTGCCAGACTACGCCCGCCGCGCTGCAGCGCCTGGGTGCCACGGTCCATGCCATCAACACCGATTACTGTGGCACTGACATTAACGTTGAGTGCGGCTCCACTCACCTTGAGCCCCTGCGCGAGCTCGTGCTGCGCACCCACGCCGATATCGGCCTGGCCCACGACGGCGACGCCGCCCGCGTACTGTTCGTGGACAGCGAGGGCAATGAGATCGACGGTGACTACATCCTGGCTATCTGCGGATCTGACCTCGCCGCTCGCGGCAAGCTCGCCAACTCCGAGATCGTCTCGACCGTCATGTGCAACCTGGGCTTCTCCATCGCTATGAAGGAGCAGGGCTTCGAGATGGTTCAGACCGCCGTGGGCGACCGCTACGTTTTGGAGCGCATGCTCGCGGACGGCGCCGTCATCGGCGGCGAACAGTCCGGCCACATCATCTTCCTGGAGCACAACACCACCGGTGACGGCCTGGTGACGGCTCTGCAGCTGCTGGCCGTGCTCAAGCGCACCGGTCGTACCCTCACCGATCTTGCCGGTATCATGAAGAAGTACCCGCAGGTACTCGTCAACGTGCATTCCGACAACAAGGCTGGTCTGGACGATTGCCAGCCCATCTGGGATGCCGTCGCTGCTGCCGAGAAGGAGCTTGACGGCCGTGGCCGCATTCTGGTGCGCCCGAGCGGTACCGAGCCGCTGGTCCGCGTGATGGCCGAGGCCGAGACGCATGAGTTGACCCAGCGCGTTGTCGACGACATCGTCGAGGTTGTCAAGCGCGAACTTCCCTAATGGTCAAAAACCGTTGCCAAGTGGTAAACTGTTAAGGTTATTTTGATTGATCGGTATGTCCGAGGGGGAGCATGTTCACTAAAGTCCTAAGGTCTTTTGGTATGCGTGGTCGAGTCCTTACGCTGGATGCTCCCATCTCGGGCGACGTCATTCCGCTTTCCGAGGTAAACGACCAGACGTTTGCCACCGGCCTTTTGGGCCAGGGCGTGGCGATTCAGCCCACCGGAACGCGTGTGATTGCACCGGCTGATGCCAAGGTCGAGGCCATTTTTCCCACTGGACACGCCGTTGCGCTTAACACGGTCGATGGCTTGGACGTGCTCATCCACGTTGGTTTGGATACCGTTCAGCTCGAGGGCAAGCACTTTACCGTACATGCGCAAGTGGGTGACATCGTCCATAAGGGCGATGTACTCATTGAGTTCGATCGCGAGGCAATTGCTGCCGAGGGCTACGATGTGACGGTTCCCATCTTGGTATGCAACTCCGTTGAGTTCTCGAGCATTAAGGGCTCCGTTGGCGTGCATGTCGAAGAGATGGACCAGCTCATCGTTGCTCGCGAGCGCTAGCAAGTGCACGTGGCCATTAGCCTACAATTCAAACACGTTTACGGAGGGCGCCCTTGAAAGAGGACGCCCTCCGTGGCAAGATGGGATTTGTCCGAAGCAAAAAGGCTTTGGGTCACCGTGGACGGGCAGGGGCCTCGACGCGGTTAGACACGAGACACATACATTACGCGACCTCGCCCTGGTGGCCGCACACGTTGGTTGCGGCCGACGCGGGCCGCGGGCAAGTGCTTGTAAGGGAGCCTTGCCTCTCTTGTACGAGAAAGGACGCGTAATGAAGATCATTAAAGCTAAAGACTACGAAGATATGAGCCGCAAGGCCGCCAATATTATCTCGGCGCAGGTTATCCTCAAGCCCGACTGCGTGTTGGGTCTTGCCACCGGCTCCACCCCGATCGGTGCCTACAAGCAGCTCGCTGCTTGGTACGAGAAGGGCGACGTCGACTTTGCCGAGGTCAGCACCTACAACCTGGACGAGTATCGCGGCCTTTCGCACGACGATCCCCAGAGCTATCACTACTTCATGCGTGAGAACTTCTTCGATCACATCAACATTGACCTGAACAACACGCATGTGCCCGACGGTTCCAACCCCGACGCCGCCGCTGCCTGCTCTGAGTACGACAAGATCGTCGCCGCCGCCGGTTACCCGGATCTGCAGCTGCTCGGCATTGGCAACAACGGCCACATCGGCTTCAACGAGCCCGATGACCACTTCTCCAAGGGCACGCACTGCGTCGACCTCACCGAGAGCACCATTCAGGCCAACAGCCGCCTGTTCGACAGCATCGACGACGTTCCCCGTCAGGCCTACACCATGGGCACCCAGACCATCATGTATGCCCGCATGATCCTGGTCGTCGCCAACGGCGAGGCCAAGGCTCAGGCCGTGCATGACATGTGCTATGGTCCGGTTACGCCCGAGTGCCCGGCTTCGATCCTGCAGCTGCACACCAACTGCGTTGTCGTTGCCGACGAGGCCGCCCTTTCGCTCTGCGAGTAGCGCGAATCCTGCAGCTCGACATAGCCTTGCCTAAGGCCTCCGCTTTGCGGGGGCCTTTTTGCTATCCCTTTTTGCCCATTTGACCAAAAACTTGCCGCAAGCTTGGCGAATGCCGGATGCCCAACAGCTTGATTCATTCCATATCAGATTCTATGCAAAAATGCCACTAAAAGGTCGTAGACGGTAGCGGGTGCTAGGCGAGTTGAATGACATGGCTGAACCTTGTTCATCTGCGTTACACTGCCGCTTGGATGGGACAAGCTGACAAGCTCATTTACCTGCTTAAAGACCGATTAGTCGGGGGATTAATAACAATCGGCCCTCGCTGTACAAAAACTTGCCGCTTGCGTACCAAAAGACAACCTAAAACACAAGATCGCTCTATTCATAGCGCGGCTTGTATGGTCTTGCGGCTACAGTGTCCATACGGTCGAGTTGAGGAGCGGGCATGGTAAATGATTTGAGCGGTATAGACGACCTCGAGCTGATGCCGCTGGGCGGAGGCTATATGGTGCGACGCGAGCGCTTGATGAATGAGCTCATCGCCAAGGGCCGAAAGGCCGGCATCGTGGTTCTTTATGCGCCCGACGGGTTTGGGAAGACCGCGGTGCTGCTGCAGTACACCCATGAGGTTAAATGCGACCCGACGCGAGGCCCCGTGCGGATTATCGAGGCCGATCGCGCCATTGGGCGCGAGGTGTTTATGCAGCTCGAGGTGGTTACCGAAGAACTCAAAGACAAACCGCACTCCCTTATCGCGATTGATAATGTGCCAAACCTCGATCAGCACGATACCGAAGACCTCATCGACAGGATTCGCGGCTTGCGCGCTATGGGGATAGGAGTCTTTATCTCCTGCCGTCCTTCAAATCGTCAGCTGATTCACGGGCTGGGCGATTCGGTTAAGATCAATGCGCAGATGCTCAAGGTGCATGCCTATGAGTATTCGGCGTGGGCATCGGCGTTTTCGATCAGCACATCGCTCGACTTTTATCAGCTCACGCAGGGCGTGCCCGAGCTCGTTTCGGCATTGCAGACAGGTCTGTATGGCCAAGGTGACGTAGCCGGCCTGCTCGAAAACGAGATTGTCAACGTATATGGCGCGGCACTTGCCGATCTGGCTTCGCTCGACAATAATGCGCTGTTTTGCGTGGCATGTCTCATGGTTTTGATGGGCGAGGGCAATATCGCAGAACTCGAGGCTTGTGGGGTGAGGTTGTCGATGGTCGACCAGTCCTACTTTGTGCGCGACTACCCGATCTTTGGCTTGGATCCCGCCGAGCGGAGTTTTACGTGTCTGGGCACGGAGGATAACGGACGCTTGCGTTTGCGTAAGTTGGTGGCCGAGGTTCGCCCCGAACTTGTTCCGAGGGCGGCCCGGATTTTGCTTAAGGCGGGCCGATGCGATGCGGCGATGGGCCTGGCGGACGCCTTTTTGGACCGTGAAGCGGTCCTTGAACTTGCTGGGCAGTATGGGGTCGATCTGGCCCTGACGGGGCACGGGGCCGATATCTGCCGAGCAGCGCTGGGCACGATCGATGCTGACGATCTGGCTCCAGAGCCAACGCCTGCCGAGACACTCGGCGTATATCTGGCAGCGGTCAGCGTGTCCAATACAAAGCTCGCTCGCTATATGGCATCGGTTATCGAGCGCGGGGGCGAACGGGCGGCCTGTGAAATAGACCCTGTTTCATGGAGGGTGGCCCAGACGCTGACGGCTGTTTGCTATGGGGACAACGGGCTTGGGCTTCCTACGAACCTGGCCGTGCCAGAAATCGAGACATCCCATACCGCACTCGATATGTTGTTTGCGCATATCGAGGTCAAGCGGTGCCTGACCGAGCGGGGAGATGACGGCGGCGTTCTACAGCAGCTCAAAACGAGCAAGGCCTACGACTGCGAGCTCGACATCGCGGGGATTGTTATACGGGCCGATAGTATGCTGGTGGAGCTCTTTGACGGGTCGTTTGCGGGAACCGACGAGCGCGACGACGAGATGACGGTGGTGCGGGAGGCGCTCGGCGTACGCGGGCTTAAGGCGATGGCTATCTGGGTGCGCATGGTGTTGGCGGCACGGCGGCTCCTTTCCGGCTTGCCGGTAACCGACGACGCGGCGTTCAACGAGCTCGATCGTTTTGCTGTGCGCATGCGCGACAACCAGATTCAGCTGTTTGGCCTGTTGCTAGAAGGCTGGCAGTCGCTGGCAGAGGGACGGCCGGTTAATGCAAAGTTCCGTGCGGTCCAAGTGCTCAAACTTGCCGAGGAGTCGATTGCGTACATGCGCGATAACGCATTGCTGCTGGAACGCGCGGCATATCTGCGTAACACCTCGATGGTTTCGGTGCGCGAGGAAGCGGAACTACTCGATATAAGCCAGACGCAGGTTGGTGGCGCAGAAGCCTGGATGGTGGCGCTGCATTTGGCCTGTGCGGGCCGAGACAGCGATCTTGCGGCCTGGATGTCCATGAATCGTGCGGGGATTCTAGAGCCATCGTATCGGCTCTTTGCGCGCCTTGCCATGCATTGTCTGGGCGAGCCGGCGGCCAGGATACGCAAGAAGCTTCCCGTGCGCGAGCTGTCGCGGTACTCGCTGCGCGACGATTTGGAAGGGGAGAGCGAGCGCCTATTCCAGGCTGGCGAGGTTAAAGTCGTTGATACCATCGACCATATCGAGATTCGCATGTTTGGTGCGTTTCGCGCCGAGCGCGACGGGTTTCCCATCACGGACAAAATGTGGCGCCGCAAGAAGGCGGCGACGCTTGCCGAGCGGCTTGCGCTGGGCATGGATGCGCTCGTCGATCGTGAGACGCTGGCCATGGAGCTGTGGCCCCATGCCGAGTTCAATAGCGCCCGCAACAACCTGTACTCGACGATATCGCGCTTGCGGTCGGCTTTGGGGCCGACGCCGGATGGCAAGTCATGCGTGCTCATCCAAAATGAATGCATTGGGCTCAACGGTGACTACGTCAAGACCGATGTACGGCTGTTTGACCAGATAAGCCGCGAGGTTTTGGGAAATCGCACGGGTGCGCGCGGGCCCCATTTAGTTGAACTGTGCCTTAAGATTGAGCAGCTTTATGCCGGACCGCTGTATGTTCCCAATGGCTGTAATCCCACCTACTTTTTGCGTATGCGACGCATTATGCAGTCAAAGTACATCGATTGCATGATTAAGGGAGCAAATGCCGCTCTAGAAGAAAACGACCTGCAGTCGGCGATTTGGCTGGCGGAGTCGGGGCTTCGGCAGGAAACGGCGCGTGAGGATATGGTGCGCTGCGCCATGCGTGTCTACAGCGCGGCGGGGCGGCGGCGCGATATCGTCGAGCTGTACAGCGGGCATATGCACCATCTGAGGGAGCAGGTCAATGGCGTGCCCGAGCCCGAGACGCGGCGTCTATACGAGCGCTTGGTGGAGGGGCGGCTCAATCGCGTGCTGGTCGAGCGATAAAAAACGGGCGCCCGAAGTACTTGGGCACCCGTAAGCTTGCTATGTGTTGGCTCGCCGGATCATTGGCTCTTAGACGAGCTTGATCTTCTCGATGTCCTTGCGCGAGGACTCGCGATACAGCGAGAACTTGCGGCCGATGACCTGGACGACGTCGGCGTGGCAGCGCTCAGCGAGCTCTTCGGCGGCCTCGCGGGCAGAAAGGCTGGAGCCGTCCAGCACGGAGCACTTAACGAGCTCGTGCTTCTCCAGGTAGGCAACCGTCTGCTCGACGGTGCCCTCGTTGACATCGGACTTACCGATGATGATGGCGGGGTTGAGGTGATGGGCCATGCTGCGAAGCTGCTTGACCTGGGCTCCTGTCAGTGCCATGGGTTCTCGCTTTCTATGTATGGGGCGCCCCGCGACGGGGCCTTAATCTACGTGAGCTGTCCCACGATAGCGCAGGAACGGCGCGGTGTGGAGCGCGTTTGCCCAGTTCAAAAAGAATGCGGATGCCGAGTGAGTGGGCGGTGCGGGCTGCGAACAGGCTACGAGCGGGGCGCAGAGACCGGTTCCCATGCAATAAACGCCCAACGAACCTTGCGGACATGATCGAGCATATAGCGCCCCTGCGGCACGCCCTTGGAGCCCGGCTCACCGGCATGGGGGTTCTCGATCATGTGTTGAGCGATGTAGTCGCGCAGGCGGTCGATCTTATCCTCGTTGCCATGCTCGAGCATACGGGAAAAATCTGCTACGCCCGCCTCAAGGCTATCGAAGGTATCGCGACGAGGCGATTCAAAGTATGTAACCTGCGGCAGGGCACCCATCTGAATGAGGATGTTGAAGGCGTACACAAAGCCATTACTGCAGGTAACCGAGGCGCCGATAGCGTTCATCAAGTGCAGATCATAGCGCGGGCTGGAGTTGGCGACCATCGTGACAGCACAACGCCGACGAGCCGTACGATCAAGCTTGGCAAGCGCACCTTTTAGATTGGTCGTCGTAACCGACCGACTGGCAAAGGCAACATCCACCGCTTTCGCGACCGGTCCAACCAAATCCCAATCATCATCCCAAGCAAGCTCAAGCGGCGTAATGCGATCCTCGAGCCCGTAATACTCAATGCCGGCATCAAGCGTGCCCAACATGGCAGGAGAGAAGTCGGCAGCAATTACGGAATGCCCAGCCTGAGCAAGCGGAATAGCAATCGACCCAGCCCCACACCCCATATCAAGCACCGACTCACCAGGCTTCAACGCCAACAGCTTTATAAAATCCCGAGCATAAGGGGCAGTCTCCAACGGCCGAAAATGCCGAGCCCGCTTATCCCATTCAAAAGAATCATCAGCTCGTCGCCGACCAGCTTGCAGGCGCATCCATTCGCCATTCCAATCCGCAGCAAGCAGCTCAGAACGATTCTCCCCATCAACCACGGGCCAACCTCCTAGCAACAAAAAAGCGACTCCTCCCAAAAGAAGAGCCGCAACCAGCATATATCAGAAAGAACCGTTCCAACGCCAAACCGCCCTCACAACCAAGGCGGGCAGGAGCGAAGCGACTGCCATACGGGATAGAACCCAACTGAGGTCCCGTTGTGCGGGAGTCCCGGGGAGGGCAAATATATAAGGTCGATCGCGAGTTCCGCACGAGCCGGAGAGCACTTAATGTGCTCTCCGTGCGAGTCAGG
>WGSQ01000066.1 GCA_014871605.1 Collinsella sp.
GGGACGAGACTCCTGTCGTGCTGCCGACCGGGTCTGCTTCGCTCTATCTAATTAAGCAGGTACGCGATGAGTCCCACCGATTTGCCATCACGTTCCATCGCGAATTGCGCGACAAAGCCATGACAGTTTCGGTGCTCGATGACGTTCCAGGCGTGGGACCCACCAGAAAACGTGCCATTATGCGCCATTTTGGCTCGATGAAGCGTTTGCGTGCGGCAAGCGAGCAGGAGATTGCAGAAGTTCGAGGCGTTCCGGCCGATGTCGCCAAAGCGGTCCACGAGGCACTTGTTGCATGGAATGCCGAGCGCGCCCAGACATCGGCCAACCGTTCCGAAAACTAAATGCGCTTCTAAACAACTGATATACATGATTGCGCGATTTTCAACCATTTATTTCGCCATGATTGCCTGCTGGTTTCGGGTTTTATTAACGCTAAAACGTTTGACTAACCCAAGCGAAAACCCTGCTATCCTGCGGGTTGACGAAGACTGATATCTCACCTCGCCGATACATACTGTCTGGCGAATCGTTTGTCAACGAATTCGGTGAACGGTAGTAAATACCGTTCAAGCGTATGTATGTATCGGTCGCCGAGCGCGGCACCTCAGTTGGGTTCGTCGGTAGGTAAGGTATATATCGTCCGCAAGTTGCGCGGGGGCAAGTCTAGGTGCTCCCGAGTAAGATTCTCTATTGATAGGAGAAGACATGGCCATCATCAACAAGGGTATGTCCAGGCGTTCGTTCCTCGGCCTCACCGGCAGCGTCGCTGCTGTCGCAGGGCTTGGTCTCACCGGCTGCGGTGGCAGCTCTAGCGACGAGGGTTCCGCTTCCGGTTCCACCGATTCCGCCAACCGTGGCGGCGGCGTGATCACCGCTGGTTCCGCTTACGCTCCGTCCAGCTTCGATCCCGCCAGCACCGGCTCCGCTGTGGGCCTGGGTGCTAACTGGCACGTCGTCGAGGGCCTCTACGGCATCGATTACCACGACTACAGCACCTTCAACGAGCTCGCCACCGACGATCCTAAGTCCGTGGACGACACGACTTTCGAGGTCACCATCCGCAAGGGCGCCAAGTTCTCCGATGGCACCGAGGTCACCGCTGACGATGTCGTTGCCTCCTACACCGCTTGCGCCGCTTCCGCTACCTATGCTCCGTTCTTCCAGCCCTTCGAGTCCATCGAGGCCAAGGACGCCAGCACCGTGACGGTCAAGACCAAGGTCCCCAACTTCTCCCTGCTCAAGGATCGTCTGGCCATCGTCCGCGTTACCCCGGCCACTCAGACCGAGGAGGATCGCGCCAAGCAGCCGATCGGCTCCGGCCCCTGGATGTACGACTCTATCTCCGATACCGAGATTACCCTGGTTCCCAATCCTGAGTACAACGGTGAGTATGCTGCCGAGGATAAGAAGATCCAGTACAGCATCCTGACCGACCCCACTGCTCGCGTTACCGCTCAGCAGGAGGGCTCCACGCTCGTTATGGAGCTCGTTACCGCTGACGCCGTCGACCAGCTCGAGAGCGCCGGCTGCAAGATTGACAACGTTCAGGGTTTCGGCACCCGCTTCATCATGTTCAACGTCGCCAAGGAGCCTTGGAACAACGTCAAGGTCCGTCAGGCTGTCATGTATGCGCTCGACACCGAGAAGATGGTCAGCAACACCTTCGCCGGCCTTGCCACCGCTGCCAGCTGCTACCTGCCCAAGAGCTTCACCAACTATCATGAGGCTTCCACGGTGTACAAGACCGACGCCAAGAAGGCTAAGAAGCTCATCGAGGAGTCTGGCATCACCCCGGGTGCCATCACCCTGCGCACCACCGACAACGAGCAGATTAAGGGCATGGCCGCCCAGGTCAAGAACGACCTCGACGCTCTCGGCTTCGATGTGACCATCCAGACCGATACCTCGCCGGCCACCTACGCTGCCATCGACGGCGGCGAGGCCTACGATATCCTCCTTGCCCCTGGCGATCCTTCCTGCTTCGGCGCCGACCCCGACCTGCTGCTCAACTGGTGGTACGGTGACAACGTCTGGATGCAGACCCGTTGCCCGTGGAAGGAGTCCGCTGAGTGGCAGAAGCTCCACAGTCTCATGGACGAGGCTCTTGCCGCCGAGGGCGACGAGCAGCAGAAGAAGTGGAACGAGTGCTTCGACATCATTGCCGACAACGCCGTTCTGTACCCCGTTGTCCACGTCAAGACCGTCTCCGCTTCCTGGGACGATCCGTCCACTGCGCCCAACGGCGAGGCCCTCGATGGCTTCAAGGGCATCGGCACGACGAGCATGTCCTTCAGGGGCGTTGCGACCGTCAAGGCGTAAGACTCGCTTGAGTCTGTATGCAGGATGTCGGTCGTTGGGACCGTATCCTCATAGTTGAAACAAAGACCCGGGCGGCAACGATGTCGCTCGGGTCTTGTAATGAGTATCCGTACTCATATACCAGTTGGTCCTACCGACAAAAGAAAGGGGAGAGAACGTGAACAACTTGCTACGTTTGATTGGAAGGCGTCTTGTGGCGCTGCCGATCATGGCATTGGGCGTCACCGTCCTGGTGTTCTTCCTTATGTCGTTCTCCAAGACCGACCCCGCCTACACGGCGTTGGGTGACGGTGCCTCGCCCGAGGCGGTTGCCGAGTACCATGAGAAGTATGGTCTGGACGACCCCTGGCCCGTGCGCTACGTGCGCTATATGGGCGATTTGATCCATGGCGACATGGGCACCTATGGTGCTGCTCGCAACTCCGTTGCCAAGCGCATCTCCACGGCCCTGCCCGTCACGATGCAGCTGACCTTCATCGGTCTTGCCATCGGTGCGGTCGTTTCGTTTTTGCTCGGCGTCATCGCGGCTCTGTATCGCGACAAATGGCCGGACCAAGTGATCCGCGTCTTTTCCATCGCCGGCTTGGCAACCCCGTCGTTCTGGCTTGCCGTTCTGTTGATCCTGCTGTTCTCTTCCTACCTTAAGGTGCTCCCGGCATCGGGTGCTCTGCCTCACTTCACCACGAATCCGGTTGGCTATCTGGGACGTATGATCATGCCCGCTATCGCCTTGGCATTTCCGCTGACGGGCCAGATGACTCGTATCGTGCGTACCGCCATGGTCGAGGAGCTCGACAAGGATTATGTCCGTATGGCTCGCGGCGCCGGCGTTCCCGAGAAGGTCGTCGTCGGCATCAACGTTCTTCGCAATGCGCTGATCACCCCGGTCACCACCCTCGGTCTTAAGATCGGTTACCTCATGGGCGGCGCCGTCGTCATCGAGGTTATCTTCAACCTCCCCGGCATGGGCACCGCGATTCTGCAGGGCGTTCAGGGCAACGAGGCGAACCTGGTTCAGGGCGTCGTCATCGTCGTTGCTCTTGCCTTCATCATCATCAACATCGTGGTTGACATGCTCTACCTGCTCATCAACCCGCGCATCAGGACGGTGTAGATTATGGTAAAGATTCGAGAGAAGCAAACCGAGCAGCTCGAGAAGGCTGCCTCCAAGGGGCTCAAGCTCGGTGGCTGGAAGAAGATGACGCTGTCTTCTAAGATTGCCGCCGTCGTGCTGGTGCTGGTCGCCCTGACTGCGATTCTGGCGCCCCTTCTTGCCCCCTATAGCCCGGTCGAGATCTTTACGGCTCGCCAGGCTCCCGGCAACGGATTTATCTTCGGTACCGACGATAAGGGTCGCGACATTCTGTCGCGTATGCTCTACGGTGGTCGTTACTCGCTGATTATCGGCTTTGGCGCCACTGCCATGGCTCTGGTCTGCGGCTCGGTCGTTGGCGCCCTTGCAGCGGTTTCGCGCAAGGCCGTCTCCGAGACGATCATGCGTATCTTGGACATCATCATGTCCATCCCGGGCATCGCCCTCGCTGCCGTCTTCGTCTCCATCCTGGGCAACTCCGTGCCGTCGATCATCTTCGCCATCGGCTTTATGTACACTCCGCAGATTGCCCGTATCGTGCGCGCCAACATCGTGTCCGAGTACGGCGAGGACTATGTCCGCGCGGTCATCGTTTCCGGCGCCAAGGCTCCGTGGATTTTGATCAAGCATGTTCTGCGTAACTGCATCGCCCCGATCATGGTCTTCACCGTTACCCTGGTCGCCGACGCTATCATCTTCGAGGCCTCGCTGACCTTCATCGGCGCTGGTATCCAGGAGCCCACCGCTACCTGGGGCAACATCCTCGCCGACGCCCGCGGCGGCGTGCTCGCCGGCCGTTGGTGGCAGGCGCTGTTCCCGGGCCTGGCCATCATGATCACCTGCCTGGCGCTCAACATCCTCTCCGAGGGCATTACCGACGCCATGGCCGCTGCTCCCTCCGCTGCCCTGGATCCTACCGATTCCTCCAAGCGTCGCGAGGCCGACCTGCTGGTCTCCGACCCCGTTCGCGCCTACAAGGAGCAGGCCCAGTCTCTCTCCGCTCGCCTTGGCGCCCTGCGCGATGTCGAGCTCAAGCGTGACGATCGCCATGTGCCCGACGAGTCTGTCGAACCGATTCTCTCGGTCCGTGACTTCTGCATTCAGTTTGAGCATCACGGTGATATCAACGTCGTCGACCATGTCAACTTTGACGTCCGACCTGGTCAGACCATGGGCCTGGTGGGCGAGTCCGGTTGCGGTAAGTCCATCACCACGCTGGCCATCATGGGCCTGACCGATGAGGACGAGCACCTTTCCGGCGAGGTCCTCTGGGAGGGCCGTGACCTGCTCAAGATGAGCAAGAAGGAGTGGTTCGGCCTGCGCGGTACTGATATCGCTATGGTCTATCAGGACGCCCTGTCCTCGCTCAACCCCTCCATGCTCATCTCTGCCCAGATGAAGCAGCTCACCAAGCGCGGCGGAACCCGCAGCGCCGAGGAGCTCCTGGAGCTCGTCGGCCTCGATCCCAAGCGCACGCTCGAGAGCTATCCGCACGAGCTTTCCGGCGGCCAGCGTCAGCGTGTCCTGATCGCTATGGCCCTTACCCGCGACCCCAAGCTGGTCATCTGCGACGAGCCCACGACCGCTCTGGACGTTACCGTCCAGAAGCAGGTCATCAAGCTGCTCAACGATCTTCAGGCCAAGCTCGGCTTTGCCATGATCTTCGTTTCGCACGACCTGGCTCTGGTCGCCGAGGTTGCCCATAACATCACGGTTATGTACGCTGGCCAGGTTATCGAGCAGGCACCCACCAAGGAGCTGCTCACTAACCCGATCCATGAGTACACCCGCGGTCTTCTGGGCTCCGTTCTGTCCATCGAGAGCGGTTCGGGCCGTCTGCACCAGGTGCCCGGCGCCGTTCCGAGCCCGCGCGATTTCCCCAAGGGCGATCGCTTCGCGCCCCGCTCGAGCCATCCGCGCATTGGCCTGGACACCCGTCCGGTCTTCAAGCGCGTGCCCGGCACCGAGCACTTCTATTCCGAGCTCCCCGACGAGGTGCTCAAGGCAAATGGTTTGACCCCTCACGCGGAGGTGATGTAGATGAGCGAGACCGCAGTCAACGGCGTCGAGCCGATCATCTTCCTTGATGACGTCCACGTCACCTTTAGGACCCGTACCGGCTCGATTCTGCACCCCAACCTGGTTCACGCCGTCCAGGGTGTAACGATTAGGCTCATGCCCGGTCAGACGATCGGCATCGTCGGCGAGTCCGGTTGCGGTAAATCCACCACCGCCAACGTCATGTGCGGCCTGCAGGCCCCCACGAGCGGCAAGGTCTACTTTAAGGGCAAGGACGTTACCAAGCGCACCGCCGAGGACCGTCGTCACATGGGTCGCGTCATCTCAGTCGTGTTCCAGAATCCGGCCACGGCGCTCAACCCCCGCATGGTCGTTCGCGAGCAGCTGCTCGACCCCATGCGCGTCCACAACCTGGGTACCGAGGCCGAGCAGGAGAAGCGCGTCAAGGAGCTCTTGGAGCTCACCGGTCTGCCCAGCTCCGCTGCCGAGGTTCTTCCCGGCCAGCTTTCGGGCGGCCAGCGCCAGCGCGTCGCAATTGCCCGTGCCCTGTCGCTGAACCCCGATGCCATCATCGCCGACGAGCCCACCTCGGCTCTGGACGTTTCGGTCCGCGCGCAGATTCTGAACCTGCTGACCGACCTTAAGAAGGAGCTCGGCCTGGCCATGGTGTTCATCAGCCATGACATCCAGACGGTCCGCTATATCTCTGACGACATCATCGTTATGAATGGCGGCAAGATCGTCGAGCAGGGCGAGGCCAAGCAGGTCTTCCAGCACCCCCAGGACCCCTACACCAAGATGCTGCTCGGCGCTGCGCCGTCGCTGCTGCATCCCAAGCTCGGCGAGTAACCTCGCTTTCCCTCCCGTGCGCCCGGTGGCCTTGCCGGGCGCACCTCCGTTGCGATTTCGAAAGGTTGGGTTCACGAGCCATGCCAAGTGCTCAGGAGCTACAACATCAATTTGATGAATATCGAGGCGCCATGCCCCGTCCATCAGATTTCGATCTCTTTTGGAAGGATCGCATGGCCGAGGCCGACGCCGTCGGGCTTGACTATGCGATCGAGACGGCATCGGTCGCCGATGCCGCGGCCTGCCAGCTTTTCGACCTCTGGTATACCGGCATGTGTGGCGCTCGCCTTCATGCCAAGTACCTTAAACCCGTCTCGGACGAGCCCGTGCCATTGGTACTTCAGTTCCATGGGTATCCGGGTGCAAGCCGCAGCTGGTTTGAGCAGGCGTCGTTTGCGGGCATGGGCATGGCACTCATCGCCCTCGACTGCCCCGGCCAAGGAGGTCCCTCCGAGGACATTGGCGGATTTGAGGGCACAACGGTTGCGGGCCATATCGTCGCCGGTATCGACGGCGACCCGGCCAACCTCTACTATGTCCGCTTGCACCAAGATATTCGCATCCTGTGCCGCATCGTTCGCGAGCTCGAGGGCATCGATCTTGCCCGTGTGTTTGTGAACGGCGCGTCGCAGGGCGGCGGTTTGGGCATTGCGACCTGCGCACTTAACAGCGAGCTTATCAATCGCGCCGCCATCCTCTATCCCTTCCTGTCAGATTTCCGCCTGGTCTGGGATTTGGATGCCGACGACATTGCCTACGAGGGCCTGCGCTATTGGTCTCGCTGGTTTGACGAGGACTCGACTCGTATTGACGAAGCCTATGCCAAGCTGGCGTACTTCGATTCCAAGAACTTTGCCCCCATGGTCAAATGCCCTGTGCTGTTTGGCACAGGCACAGCCGATATTGTCTGTCCGCCAGCGACGCAGTTTGCGGTCTATAACAACCTGACCTGTGAAAAGCGTCATGAGTTCTTTGAAGGCTTTGGCCACGAGGAGATTCAGGATTTTGACGATCTGATCATTCCGTTTTTCTGCAAGGGAGGGGAGGCTCATGTCTAAGTGCGAGAGCAATGTCAATGAGCTGATTGTCCCCGGGCTCGTGGGAATTCCTGGAACGGTTTCGTCAAGGCTCGCAGAATATCGGGACTGGCGCGGTGATGTCCAAGCAGATGTTTCTGATTTAGAGACATGCGCTTCGAATCTTGAGATTCAAGGCCTGGCCATTACGGCGATTGATTTTGTTAACCCCTGCGCCCGTTACTCGGAGGTTTCCTTTGAGCTCGGTGACGATGCGATTCACGCTCGTTTGATCGAGCCTGTCGGTCGTGCCCGAGTATCTGAGCGCGTGCCGCTGTGCCTGATGTTCCACGACATCGATCGGCCTGTGCGCGGCTGGCATCACATGACGAGATTTGCCGCCATGGGGTATGCCGTCCTCGCGCTGGATGACGATGTTGCTGGTGCGGACGACCTGCGGCGGGGGATTTCTTCGCCCGCTTTTGTCGAGCGCGTCCGTTGGGGTTGCGCGCTGGCGAAGGTGGCGCGCAATCTTGATGGCATGGACCCCGACCGCATCTTTGCATGGGGCGAGGGTCTTGGCGGCGGAGTCGCGCTGGCGGTTTCTGCTCTGGACGAGCGGGGCCTCGCCTGCACGGCGGTTGCCAATCCGCTTCCTGGCGGCCTCGAGGCGCTGTCGTCTCGGGTGCGCGGATCGGTGCTCATGGGCACATCGCTTATGGATACCGTGAGCGATCCCAAGGATCAGTTTGCCGTATTCAACGGTCTTGAGTGTGACCGGAGGCATATCATCTATGCAAAATACGCTCACGAGCGCATCAATGCGTTCGAAAATGAAGTCGTCGACTTTTTTAACCAAACGTTCTACTCGTGTTCTTTGGCCTAGACGGCCTGGACACTGCCAACAAGAGTGGGCGGCATAGGGCTGCCCGCCAGACAACTAAGGAGATTCTTGTGGCAACTCAGAAATTCACCGGCGTTATCCCTCCCGTCGTTGTTCCCGATACCGAAGATCACCAGCTCGACGTTGCCTCCTTTGAGCGCAGCATCAACCGCATGATCGATGCCGGCGTCGATGGCTTGTTCTTCCTGGGCTCCTCGGGCGAGGTCGTCTTCTCCACCGACGAGCGTCGCCGTCAGATCATCGCCGAGGCCGTCCGTATCGTCGACCACCGCGTTCCCGTTCTGGTCGGCATCATCGATACCGAGACCGAGCGCATGATCGAGCACGGCAAGGTCGCCCAGGAGCTGGGCGCCGATGCCCTCGTCGCCACCTGCCCGTTCTATGCCCTGCAGGGCATGACCGAGGTCGAGGAGCACTTCCGCATCCTGCACGAGGAGCTCGACCTGCCCATCTTTGCCTATGACATTCCCGTCTGCGTTCACACCAAGCTCCCCTGGAAGCTCCTTGCCAAGCTCGGCGCCGAGGGCGTTCTGGCCGGCGTCAAGGATTCCTCGGGCGATGACATCTCGTTCCGCTACCTCGTTCAGGAGAACGAGAAGAACGGCCATCCGATGAGCATCCTCACCGGTCACGAGGTTGTTGTCGACGGCGCTTACCTCGGTGGCGCCGACGGTTCCGTCCCGGGTCTCGCCAACGTTGAGCCCGAGGGCTACGTGCGTCAGTGGAAGGCCGCTCAGGCTGGTGACTGGGCTACCGTCAAGGCCGAGCAGGATCGCCTCAATGAGATTTCGCATATCTGGGATGTCACCTCGGGCGTCCAGGGCTATGCCGGTGGCGTCGGCGCCTTCAAGACCGCTATGAACCTCATGGGTATCTTCGACAGCCCGACCATGCCGCGCCCGGTGAAGGCCATGACCGGCGAGAACGTCGAGGCTATTAAGAAGGTCCTCCAGGACAACGGTCTCCTGTAAAGCTTCCCCGGGCACCCGATCTTGGGGCTCAAGCGGTCGAGCGTGACCCATTAGGTCAACGCCCGACCGCTTTCACCCCAACCTCGGACACCCGGGAAACCTTTACCAAGCTGCGGCGATAACGCAGCCTTCATTTC
>WGSQ01000067.1 GCA_014871605.1 Collinsella sp.
CCGGCGCCAAGAACCCCTACCTGCAGGAGAGCCAGTGGGGCTGGGCCATCGATCCGCTGGGCTTCCGTATTACGCTCAACGACCTGTACGACCGTTATCAGAAGCCGCTGTTTGTGGTCGAGAACGGCCTGGGCGCCAGGGACGTTGTCGAGGAGGACGGCTCCATCAACGACGACTACCGTATCGACTACCTGCGTCAGCATATTGCCGCGATGCGTGATGCGGTGACCGGGGACGGCGTTGACCTGCTGGGCTACACCACCTGGGGCCCGATCGACCTGGTCTCGGCCGGCACGGGCGAGATGTCCAAGCGCTACGGCTTTATCTATGTGGACCGCGACGACGCCGGCAACGGTACCCTCAAGCGTTCCAAGAAGAAGAGCTTCGACTGGTACAAGAAAGTTATTGCTTCTAATGGTGAGGACCTTTCCTAAGGAAGCTGAGACACTCGACTTCATAGCCTCCTAACTAAGGCGCCCGGCGAGCAGGTAATGCTCGCCGGGCGCGTTTGCATCGGGATGCCCATCAAGGAAGTGGCGTTGCGCGTGTCCCTTCTGGGCCATGCGGCTCAAAATCGCGGCGTGATGTGGACGACTGGGGCCGAATTAGCAGCATTTCGAGCTTGGTTTCGATATTGAGATTGGTTCTTTATTAAAATAGAATTCCAGACAATTGAGCGGCCGGGGGTTAACCATGAGGGGCATGGGAGACACAACCGCATATTTGCGTCGGGGCATTCGGGAGATTATATGCCTGGCGCTGTTCTTCTTCACGTTTTGGCGTGCGAGTATCTCTTTGATGTGCGCATAGCCGAGTTCGTGCCATCGAGTGAGGTCGTCATCTACGAGAGCATCGTTGTCGGCGCGAGCGTGATTGGCTTTTTCGTGCGCCCATTTCTGTACTATCGCCATCCCCAGGCGATTGATGCGACGAGCGATATTACAGGCGTGCTGTTGGTATCGGCGTTGCTGCTGATGATTATGGCAGTGCGGTTTGAGGTGGTAATTGCCGGCGGCCTGGTGGCGTGCTGCGCCCTGGGCTATTGCGGATCGACCGCCCATGCCAATCTTGCGCGGCGTTTTGCGCAGACGCCCTGCCTGGCGCGTGCCGTGGCGGTTTCCTATGCTGCGGGTATTTTGGTGCAGGTGCTCAACCATATGGTGATGCCTGCGGGCATTCCCCAGCAGTCTGTTCTCATTGCCTGCGCGATTGCGCTGGTGGGGCTGCTTCACGGTGCCCGCCGCGCTAAATTGCGTGATGAGCCTGCGCTCGAGTTCGAGGTCGAGATTGCCGAGCTATCGGTCGATGCGTCGGAGCGTGGCGCCAGGTGGCACGATGACCCCGAGGCAAAGGCGGCCTTTCAGGGTGCCGTGGTGCGTCTGACGGTGGCGACCGCTTGCCTCACCGGCGTGTTCGCAGCCCTCAATGCCGGCCTTACGACCTCGCATGCCGCTGGCGCTATCGATCTGGGCGACTGGCCGCGCTTGTTGCTGGTTGTGAGCGCCCTTGCCGCCGGCGTCCTGTATGACCTGCGTGGGCGTTCGTATATGAATATCATCATGACGTGCGCCGCCATGCTGTCCACGCTCTCGTTCTTTGTGCTTATCACCGATGGCAACGGTGGCAACACGCTTGCCGCCACGATTATCTTTTACCTTGGCACGGGCTTTTTCGTGGTGTTCTTCACCGCGAAGTTCGCCGCGATTTCGATGTATGCCCGCTGGGCGTATCTATGGCCGTGCATGGGCCGTGTTATCAACAACGTTTGCTCGATACTCGTGACGGCTCCGGCGGTGGCGATTGTCTCGAGTCAAAACGTGCTGGCGGCAGTGAGCGTCGTGCTCGTGCTGTTTGTCGGCATCGCGATTTCGCTGTTGGGACAGTTTGGGCAAGACGGCGAGCGCGAGGCGACGCATGGCGGGCTGGCGTTTGCCACCGACGATCTTGGCGTGAGCTGTGAGCCCGGCCAGGCCGACACGGTGCCCCTGGAGGCGCCGGAGCTTTCGTTTGACGATCGGCTCGATGGCTTCGTTGCCGCCTTTGGGCTCACCAATCGCGAGCGCGATGTTCTGGAGGCGCTGGTCGTTTCGGACGACAGCGTGCAGGACGTGGCGGCGGCACTCTTCCTTTCGCGCTCCACGCTCTACCGCCACATCGCTTCGATCAACAAAAAGACCGGTGCCGCCTCGCGCGTAGCCCTCATCAACTTCTTCTGGTCCTGGACACCCCAAGACTAGCTGACCACCACAAAGGGGACAGGCACCTTTGTGGTGGTTTTTTACCTGCAAAAATATGAATATGAGACATTTGTCACCTGCCGTTTTGGTGCTCAAAGGCATATGAATGTGATGCTGAGCAGAGCAGAACGGAGGGGGTGCACCTATGGCGTCTCGGGGTTGCGCGTCTAATAAAACTGCGGGCGCGCTTATCGCCGTGGTGGTCTTTGCCGCGGCGGTGATAATCATGCGAGTTTACGTTGCCGGCGACCATGGCGCTCAAGGAAAGACTGCCGCGCAAGTGTCGCTCAACGATTGCGCTGCCGTTCCGGTGGCGGTCAAGCTTATCGAGGACGGGGAGGCGCGGACGGTCTATGAGACCGACGATGCTGAACTGGTCGCATCGACTTTTGCCGCGCTCGATGGCTGCACCGTGGGGGATGCGGTGGATGAGCGGATGAGCGATGCCGGTCGAACGCTCGTCTTTGTCTATACGGATGGTTCGGAGCAATCGGTAGAACTTGAGGGCAAAAACATCGTGCTCGATAAGATGGCGTACCGACTTAACGGTGCCGATGAGTTATGGCGGCAGCTTGCCGCGATCAAAAACAGCTAACGAAATTGGGGATGTACGGGATGAGTGACTTGAGATTCTGCCCGGCGTGTGGGGCGCAGCTGCCTCGGGTCGCCGGCGTGCCGGTGCGATTTTGCCCGGGGTGCGGCGTCCGACTTGAGGGCGTTGCATGCGGCTCGGATGCCACGGGGTCTGTGAATGACGCTGCTGCCGATGATGGCGCGAGCGAAGGCCGCGAGCCGGGCGTGGCTGTGCTGACCGATGTGCCGACGCAGAGTGCCAAGGCCGCGTCACCGTCTGGCGACACAACCTCGGCGGACGCTTCTCGCGCTGGTGAGCTTGAGCTTCATGCCGCATGCGATACCTCTGGCGGCCAGGCACTCGCGCAGGTGGCGCTGCCGCGGGGCTGGCATATCGAAGAGGCGCATCTTGAGCGCAGCGGCAGTTTCGACTGCCCGATTTCGGTTGGCGTGACGGCGGCGGGTCCGATGGGTGAGCGGGTTATGTACCGCTCCGAGCTCTGCTACGTGGATGCGGGCACCGTTGCCAAGCGTATCCCCACGCAAACCGAACGCAAGGTGTTTGTGCACGTGGAGGCAGCTTGCGACGAGCTGGCTCAGGCCTGTGCAGCACGGCTGGGCGCGCGGGCAGAGGTTGTTGCCGAGCAACCGTACCCATCGAGCGCGGCGCTCGATATCGAGCGCGAGCGTGCCCGCGTAAAGCGCGAGGCGGCAAACGACTTTGCGATTCAGGGCTTTTCGATGGAGCCGAGCAATGTGATCTATGAGTGCCGCATGCGTCGATATCGGCTCACGGGCGCTCCGGTGCCCACCGAGCTCGCGGTGGCGGCCAAAGTCGAGGGCTATATGTTTTCAATCGGCGGCGTCGCGGGCTCTATGGGTAAAGGCATTGCCGCTGGGGCCGAGGAGCTGCTGGGCGCGGGCCTTTCGAGCGGGCTGATCGGCGGTGTTTTGGGCAAGCGCCTGCGCGAGCGCCAGGCGGCGGCAGCGGCGGGACAGGGCGTCGCGCAAGAACAGCCCACGGGTCGAGGCGGTTGCCCGGACGGAGCGTCGTTCGAGCTGGGCGCGGCCGACCTGCTGCAGTGGCGTATCAGGGACAGCTTCTGTTTGGTTGCGCCAGAAGGTCGCCTGGACGAGGCGGCCTCCACGGCGCTTGCATCAATGGCGTCGACTCTGCGGCTCAATCCGGCGATTGCACGCGAAGCGTCAGCTCAAAAGCAACAGATGGTGCTTGAGCAGCGCCAACGCACGCAGATGAACATTGCCCAGCAGCAACAGCAGTTTGCAGCCTGGCAACAGATGCATGCCTCGCAACAGGCGGCGTTCGACAGCTACCAGCAGGCGTGGTTCGATCGCAGCGACCGTCAGCACGCCGCGAATATGGCTGCCAGCGCCGCCAATTTTTCCAGCGCGGGCGTGGGGACGGGCGCTACCTCGTATTCCGATGCCATTCGCGGGGTCAACCATTACGTCAGACCCGACGGCACCGATGTCGAGGTCTCGGTGATGGCCGACCAGGCCTGGGTCAACGGTTCGGGCGATGTGATCGGTACACGCGATGGCTTTGAACCCGGTTTTGGCTGGACGGAGCTGCCTCGTCAATAGCGTGAGGCGGCTTATGTGTGAATCGATGCCGGGTGTGTTTCTCGGCATTGTGATAGAGAACGGGAAAGGAACAACGATGAGGGAGACGGTACTTTCGCGCACGGCATTTGTCGCGGCGGCGGGAACGGCGCTGCTGACGCTTGTGGGGTGCGGCGGACAGCGGACGCAGGATGCGACGGGCTTTAACGACGACCGCCCGGTAAAGGACAAGATGGACGCGGGTGCGACGTCGGGCGATTCCGGCGACGCGGACAGCGACTCGGGCGCGGACAGCGGCTCGGCGGATGCGTTCGATACGTGGTCGGATGATTGCTGGGATGCGCACCGCAACATCAGCATCTCGGCACTCCTCGAGCTTAAGGGCTGGCAGTTGCAGGAGTTTGCCTCGCAGCAGGGCTATACCTGGCAAGACGCGCTCGAGATGTACGAGGACGAGGCGGGACACGTGCTCAGCGTCTGCAATATCAGCAAGGACGGCGCGACCGAATGGCTCGGCGAGGACGAAATCGGAAAGCTCGACAAGGGCGGCACCGGAAGCACCGTGATGTTCACGCTGCAACTTTCGGGCTATTCGAGCTGCGAGGATGTTATCGCGGGCTTTTCCGTGCCGGTCGAGGACCGGGCGCAGATTACTTCGGGCTCATGGATCGCGTGCGTATACGGTTCCAACATGGCGCGGCACGTTGCCATGGTGAGCCCGATGGAAAACGGTGACTACCGCTTGGATCTCATTACCGAGGAGGCTATCAAGACCGGTAGGTTTACCCAGGGCGGCGGTGCTCCGACGATAGACGAATTTTGGCAGGAAAAGACTGGACGCGCGCTCGGCTAGGTGCGACGTGGCCAATACCATAGCGAGGAACGAACATGATGAATGAAGTGACGATGAACCGTGCGGCCTTTGTGGCAGGCACGGGTGCGCTGGCTTGTGCGCTGGCTGGCTGCTCGGGCGGATTGGGCGGCGCGGGCGGTGCCAAGAAGGCGACCACGGCGGACGCCGCCTGTGTAGACGGCAACGCCAACGTGACGGTCTATGCTGCGATCAACTTGGACGGTGCCGACCTGGTGGGCCTGCTCAAGCATCAAAACTATGAGTGGCAAGGCGAGAGCGTGGGCTACGGTGCCGCCGATGACGCGGGACTTTTCGCCTTTACCTTTTCTAAGATTTCGGATGATGTGGACGAACTTGCGAACAGCGCGATACCGCTTTCGGAGTCCGAGTACGAGGAGCTTGAGCCGGGCGGCGGAGACGATAGCGTGGCGATTTTGCTCTCGGTGGGCGGCTATACGACGGGCGATCGTGCGCTCACCGGCGCAATCGGCGATGCGACGATAGTTCAGGAGGAGTGCACAATCGACGATTCCGTGTATTGGCTGGTCAAGGCGCTCGACGGCAGCCGTTACGTGATTTCGGCCTACGACACCGAAGATGATGGCGACAGCGCGCATGACATCTATATCTATAGTGAGTCTTTTATTCACACCGGTTATCTGAGCGGCGGCGACCAAATCGATATCGACGTGCTCTGGAGCCGCCTGACTAACGCCTCATAGCGCACCAAAACCACCACAAAGGGGACAGGCACCTTTGTGGTGGTTTTGCCCTTGGGCTGTCTACTGAGGCGGTTCACCGTGCTACAGCAGCTCGCCGTGGCGGGCGATGTAGCGGCGCTTTGCCAGCTGGGTGAGCGCGATGTAGGCGGTGACGATGCCGATGAGCAGCGCGAAAAAGCTCGCGGGTAGCGTCATGAGGCCGAGCGCATCGGCGATGGGGCTTGCTGGCAGCCAGGTGACGAGCGCCAGGCCCAGCACGGTGAGAGCGCACAGTGCCGGCGCGGCGTGGTCAAGCGGGCTCGGCAGGCGCGGGGAGCGCAGCATGTGGATCACAAGCGTCTGCGACCACATGGACTCGACAAACCAGCCGCTCTGGAAGAGCGCCGCAAAGGCTGCCATGCCCGTGACGTTGCCCGCGGCGGCAAGCTCGGACCAGCTTGTGCCCACGGCGGCGGGGCACACCACAAAGAAGAGCGCGGCGAAGGTCACGATGTCAAACAGCGAGCTCACGGGGCCCAGCTCGAGCATAAAGCCCTTGATGGATGCGGCGTCCCAGGCGCGCGGACGGGCAGTCCAGGCATCGTCGACGGTGTCCCACGGCAGCGCGATGCATACGATCTCGTAGACCAGCGACAGCAGCACCAGCTGCAGGGCGCTCATGGGCAAAAACGGCAAGAACAGGCTCGCGACGGTCACGGACAACACATTGCCAAAGTTGGAGCTCACTGTGGTCTTGAGGTACTTGAGCAGGTTGCCGTAGGTGCGGCGGCCTTCGATGATGCCGCGCTCGAGCACGCCCAGGTCCTTCTGGAGCAAGATGATATCGGCGGATTCCTTGGCAATGTCGACGGCCGAATCGACCGAGATACCGCAGTCGCTCGCACGCATGGCGGCGGCGTCGTTGATGCCGTCGCCCATAAAGCCCACGGTGTGGCCGAGCAGCTCGCGCATGACGCGCACCAGGCGCGCCTTCTGCAGCGGCGAGAGCTTGGCGAAGAGATGGGTCTTCTCGGCGCGCTCGGCAAGTTCGGCGTCATCGAGCGCATCGATCTCGGAGCCGAGCAAGACGTTGCTCGCGTCGATGCCGATCTGCTCGCAGACGGTGGCGGCGACGCGGTCGTTGTCGCCGGTCAGGACCTTGACCGCCACGCCCTTGGCCTCGAGCGTGGCGACGGCGCCCGCGGCACTCGTCTTGGGCGGATCGAGGAAGGCCAAAAAGCCCATCAGCACCATGTCGCATTCGTCGGCGATGCCAAACTCGCCCACGCAGCGCGGATCGGTCTTCTGCGCCACGGCAATTACGCGTAGGCCCTCGGCGTTGAGCCCGGCGACCTGCTTGCGAATCTGGGCGAGCTTATCTTCGGTGAGAGGCTGGGCGACACCATCGACTTCGACAAAGGAGCAGATCTCGAGCATTTCCTCGGCAGCTCCCTTGGTGACCATCTGGGTTTTGCCTTGGACATCGGCTACAACTACGCTCAGGCGACGGCGCGAGAAATCGAAGGGCACCTCGTCGACCTTGGTATAGCGGTCGCGCAGGCTCTGACCCAACATGGAATCGGGTGCGACGGTCGAGGGCGTCACATCGGCACGGTCGATTACGGCCAGGTCGATAAGGTTTTTGAGGCCGGTCTGGAAGAAGCTGTTCAAAAACGCATGGCGCAGCACACGTGCGTCCTCGTTGCCATCGGTGTTGAGGTAGCGCTCGAGCACGATGCGGTCTTCGGTGAGGGTGCCGGTCTTGTCGCAGCACAGGACATCCATGGCACCCAGGTTTTGGATCGCCGGCAGCTCCTTGACGATTACTTGGCGGCGGGCGAGGTCCTTGGCGCCCTGCGACAGGCTCGTGGTCACGATGACGGGAAGCATCTGCGGCGTGATGCCCACGGCCACGCTCGTGGCGAACAGCAGCGCGTCGATGGCGTTGCCCTTGGTGGCGGCGTTGATGGCAAAGACGGCCGGCGCCATAACGAGCATGAGGCGTACGAGCAACATGGAGACGCTCGAGACGCCGCGGTCAAACGCGCTCTTCTCGCCGCGCCCGTTGAGCATCTTGGCGATGCCACCCAGGTAAGTATCCGAACCGGTGGCAACGACAAGCGCAATGGCGGTGCCGTTTTGCACGGAGGTGCCGGTAAAGACGATGTTCTTGCAGGCAGAGAGTGGCAGCGCGGAGCCGTCGGCACTCTCGACGACGGTGATGGCGGTGGTCTTCTCGACGGCCTCGCTCTCGCCAGTGAGCGCGGACTCGATCACAAACAGGTCGCGCGCGGTGATGACGCGGGCATCGGCCGGCACCAAATCTCCGGCAGAGAGGCGGATCACATCACCGGGGACGAGCTCGTCGAAGGGGATCTCGACGCGCTCGCCGGCGCGCAGGGCGGTGCAAGTGTTGGAGACCAGGTCCTTGAGGGCCTCGGCCGCATTGCCGCTGCGGGCTTCTTGGATAAACTTCATATCGCCCGATACCAGCAACATGATGCCGATGACGATGACCGTGGAGGGGTCGCGCTGCGGCTCGGGCACGGCGAGCACGTCGATGTAGAGCGAGACCAGCGCGAGCGCGGCGAGGATGCCGGCGAAGGGGTCGACAAAGGCGTCGGCGATACGGCGGGCGAGCGTTTTGGTCGGTGCCTCGATGGTGTTGGGGCCGGAGGCGTCCAGGCGCTCGGCTGCCTGCTCGGCGGTGAGGCCGCTTGCCGTGGCGTCAAGCAGTACGAGAGCGTCCTCGGCACTATGGGTGGCGGCGAATATGGTGTTCTTGGACAGGCCGGTGTGAGCGGCAGGGCGCGCCGTGCGGCGGCGCTTGGAGATAGCTTCGAGTACCGTGGCGGTTTTGAGCATCAGCATAGGGTCCTCCTTGTTGAAGGGAGTTAGCGTACGTGTCGTATTGAATTGCAAAAAACCTAGATGTCGCTCACGTCATGCTCGCGAACCACCACAAAGGGGACAGGCACCTTTGTGGTGGTTTTGACGATCTATTGTTGGTGGTTATGCGGATGCGGAGTCTTCGCGGCGTGCCGAGGGCGACATACAGGTTTTTCGACTAGGACTGCCTTCCATGGCACACCTCCTTAAGGCCGGGCGCAGCGCGCTTTGGGCATCTCGTACCCGTTTCAATCCGCCCGTATTTTTGATGAGGGGGTTTGACATGTCAACCCCCATTGTTCAGAAAACCATCGTCTCCGACAAAGCTCTTACAGAATGCCGCGGCCTCAAAGCGCGCCCGCATCGACGCTTCGCCTGCGCTAAACTGGAAGGCACGT
>WGSQ01000068.1 GCA_014871605.1 Collinsella sp.
TTTCGGTCTAGGTCCTGGTGGGTATGACGGACTCTTTTGAGCAGATTTCCGCACATAACGAGGAGCTGACGCGTGATATTGTCGAGCGCGCGAGCGCTCGGGGCGTGACGGTTTCGACGGCTGAGTCGCTGACAGCAGGTATGATCGCCTCGACGATTGCCGATATCCCGGGCGCCTCGGCGGTGCTGCGTGGCGGTGCGGTGACCTACTGCGATGAGATTAAGCATCGCGTTTTGGGTGTTGAGCAGGAGACGCTCGACCGCTATACCGCGGTGTCGCATCAGACCGCGCGCGAGATGGCGGCGGGTTCGCTGGAGCTGTATCAGAGCGATATTGCAGTGAGCGCAACGGGCTATGCCGGCCCCGGCGGCGGCACTGAGGACGATCCGGCTGGCACTTTCTATATTGGCTGGGCGTATCGCGTGGCTGATGGGGAAGTGCCGGTCGTGGACTCTGTACGCTGCCACTATGAGGGCGACCGTTCGTGTGTTCGTGCCCATGCGGTCGCGGAGGCATTGGGACGCATTGTCTGCGTGCTCGATTCTATGGAATAGACGTGTTTTAAGGGGCTTCCGGGCCCCTTAATTGTGGAGATAGGGACCTCCTGCGAATTATATCTTTGTGCAGGTAGTTCTTGTATTTTTTCTCGTCATGATTTTCTTGGTTCGCCTGCGGGCAATTTTTTGGTCAGTGTTTGGTCTGCTTTTGGTTGGGTTTTGGAAAGGTCGGCTGCATATGATTTATCTGAACGGTTGACCACGAACAGCCGTTCGTTTATTATCGATGCAGGTTGTTAAGAGGAGGGCTTTTCATGGCCAAGAATTCAGGTCCCGTACGTACCGTTCATGCTCGCACGACGGGTAAAGAGCGCGATGAGATGATCGCCACCACCAAGGCCGAGATCGAGAAGAAATTCGGCCAGGGTTCCATCATGAGGTACGGCGACGGTGGCCCCGAGCTCGAGGTCGAGGCCATCCCTACGGGCGCTCTGGCACTCGATGCCGCTCTGGGTATCGGCGGTGTGCCGCGCGGCCGAATCGTCGAGATCTACGGTCCCGAGTCCTCCGGTAAGACGACGCTTTCGCTCGAGATCCTGGCCGAGGCCCAGGCAATGGGTGGCGTTGTGGCATTTATCGATGCCGAGCATGCGCTCGATCCCACGTATGCCGCGCGCATCGGCGTGGATATCGACGAGGTGCTCATTTCCCAGCCCGATACGGGTGAGCAGGCGCTCGAGATCGTTGACATGCTTGTGCGTTCTGGTGCCATCGATGCCATCGTCGTCGACTCCGTCGCCGCGCTGACCCCGCGTGCCGAGATCGAGGGAGAAATCGGCGATACCACGGTCGGTTTGCAAGCTCGCCTGATGAGTCAGGCGCTCCGCAAGCTCGCCGGCTCGCTGTCCAAGTCCAACACGACGTGCATCTTCATTAACCAACTGCGTGAGAAGATCGGCGTCATGTTCGGCAACCCCGAGACCACGACGGGCGGCCGCGCTCTTAAGTTTTTCTCTTCGGTGCGTATCGACATTCGCCGCATCGACAGCATTAAGCTTAAGGACGAGGTTATCGGTAACCGCGTGCGCGCCAAGGTCGTTAAGAACAAGGTGGCAGCTCCGTTCCGTTCTGCTGAGTTCGACATCATGTACGGTACGGGTATCTCTAAGGAGGGATCGATTCTGGACATGGCTGTCGAGTGCGGCATCTGCAAGAAGATGGGCTCCTGGTTTGCCTATGGCGAGGACAAGCTCGGCAACGGTCGCGAGGCCGCCAAGGCGTTCCTGCGCGAACACCCCGATTGCGCCGACGAGATTGAGCATAAGGTCCGCCTTGCCTGCGGGCTTGAGTTTGATGACGATGCTCCGTCCGAGGTCGAGCTGACCGATCAGCCTGCGCCTGAGGAGTTTGATG
Source organism: Collinsella sp. (assembly GCA_014871605.1). Taxonomy (GTDB): domain Bacteria; phylum Actinomycetota; class Coriobacteriia; order Coriobacteriales; family Coriobacteriaceae; genus Collinsella. The sequence continues at coordinate 1,911 of WGSQ01000068.1, forward strand.
AGCTTTACGCCATCGATGGCTCCGCCATGCTCGATGATGACGACGAGTAGCGGTTACGCTCATGTCGTATACGGTGACCGAGGCCACGGTCGTCTTTCCCGATAAGAAGGCGGCCTCCTCGTTCTCGAGCGGGTATGCGTCCAAAAAGCCTTGCGCACATATCGATTGTGAGCTTGAGGGCGGTTTTGAGCGGTCCATTTGGATTCCCGTGCGGGTCGCGCGCCTGTATGTCAAAAACCGCCCCGATTTTCCCTGTGATTGGGACAACTTTCGTGAGGCGGTGCAGATCATCGAGCGTAAATGTGCACTTACCATGGTGACCGAGATGTTATCGCGCCGCGACCATGCGACGGGTGAGGTCCGTGACAAGCTGGCTCGCTACGGCTTTCACCAGCCCGCGATCGATTTCGCCGTCGAGCGCGCCACCGAGTATCGCTTTTTAGACGAGAACCGCTTTTGCTCGTACTTTATCGAGGAACGCAAGCGGCGTGGTTGGGGACAGCGTAAAATCGAGACCGAGCTCAAGCGCCGTCATGTCGTGCTCGATGACATTCCCGGTTATCCCGAGGATTATTTTGCCGTCGAAGACGATTTGGCGCGTGCGTCAGCCCTGCTCGCCAAGCGGCGTGTTCCAGAGACGCGCGGATTCGAAAAACTGGTTCGTTTTTTGATGGGCAAGGGCTTCTCGTATCACATCGCCGCCGATGCCGTTAAGGCACGTCTCGATGCCGAATGCGAGTAGTGTGCGCTTTAGGCGTATGCGTTTTGTGGCCCTGCCGTTCACCGCGTTTTAACCGCCGTACTGGGGCCATTTATTTGACAGTTGTTGTGGTTCAACGTACGATAAACACTGTCATTTGCTTTGTGATATGTGCTCATCTGTGATGAGTTTGTTTATATGTCTATCTGTATCCGACCCGCATAAGCTGCGCCCATATTACTCAAATGTCGCGAGCCGTTCGTAAGGACGGTTCGCTTTGTTGTGTAACGAATCCATAAAAAGGAGTGAGCATGCCTATCATCGCAGCGCTCGTTGGCATCGTTTTGGGTGCCATCGCCGCCATTGCCTACATGCGCACCGCCAAGCAGGGTAGTCTTCACGAGGCCGACGAAAAGATTCAGTCGGCACACGCACAGGCTGAGTCCCTGATCGGTGATGCTAAGCGTCAGGCCGAGACCCTCAAAAAAGAGGCTCTGCTCGAGGCTAAAGAGGAAATCATCAAGAACAAGCAGGCCGCCGAGGCCGAGGACAAGCAGCGTAAGAACGAGATTCGTACGCTCGAGAACCGCGTGATGCAGCGCGAGGAATCCCTCGATCGCCGCAACGACGCTCTCGACAAACGCGAGCATCAGCTGTCCAGCCAGGCCGGTCAGGTCGAGAAGCGTTCTCGTGAGCTCGAGGAGCTCTGCGCAAAGCAGACCTCCGAGCTCGAGCGTATCGCCGACCTTACCCGCGAGGACGCCCACAAGGAGCTCCTCGATAAGGTTCGCGGCGAGGTCACCCACGAGGCCGCCACGATCATTCGCGAGTCCGAGCAGCAGGTTCGCGCTGAGTGCCACAAGACCGCCCAGGAGATTCTGTCCCTGGCGATTCAGCGCTGCGCTGCCGACCACACTGCCGAGGTTACCGTTACCTCCGTGCACATTCCCTCTGATGACCTCAAGGGCCGTATCATCGGTCGCGAGGGTCGCAACATCCGGACCTTCGAGCAGGTTTCCGGCGTCAATCTCGTGATCGATGACACGCCCGAGACCGTCGTTCTTTCGAGCTTCGACCCGGTCCGTCGTGAGACCGCCCGTGTCGCCCTTGAGAACCTCATCGCCGACGGCCGCATTCACCCTGCCCGCATCGAGGAGATGTATCACAAGGCTGCCGACCTGGTTCAGCAGCGCGTACGCGAGGCTGGCGAGCAGGCAGCCTTCGATACCGGCATCCACGATCTGCACCCCGAGATCGTCAAGACCCTTGGTGCCCTGCGCTACCGTACCTCGTTTGGTCAGAACGTGCTTCAGCACTCCCTTGAGGTCTCTGATCTGTGCGGCGTGATGGCTTCCGAGCTTGGCCTGGACGTTGTGACCGCCAAGCGCGCCGGCCTGCTGCACGACCTGGGCAAGGCAATCGACCACGACGTCGAGGGCCCGCATGCCGTCATCGGCGCCGAGCTGGCCCGCCGTTATGGCGAGAAGCCCGTTATCGTCCACGCAATCGAGGCTCACCATGCTGATGTCGACCCTAACACGGTGCTCGATGTCCTGGTACAGGCCGCTGATGCTGTCTCTGCTTCTCGCCCCGGTGCCCGTCGCGAGTCTGCCGAGAACTACATCAAGCGTCTCGAGAAGCTCGAGGAGATCGCCAACTCCCATGAAGGCGTCGAGCGTACCTATGCCATGCAGGCTGGTCGCGAGGTCCACGTCATGGTTCAGCCGGACAAGATCTCCGATGCCCAGTCCACGGTCCTGGCTCACGATATCGCCCATCAGATCGAGGAAGAGATGGAGTATCCCGGTCAGGTGCGCGTCGTCGTGATTCGCGAGAGCCGCGCTGTCGATATCGCTAAATAACATGAGCGACGCGAACGAGCTCATCTCATTTATCGCGTCGATGTCGGGGGAGGGCAACCTTCGCGTCGAGGAGAACCTTGGCGAGGGGTATGTCCGCCTCCGCGTTTCGGAGGCCGAGCGGCGCCAGGCAAAGCACGACATTCAGAATGTCGAGGATATCGTCATCGAAATGCTCCGTAATGCTCGCGATGCTGGCGCCGACAAGGTCTATCTCGCCACGACCAAGGAAGATGGCGTCCGCACGCTTGTCTTTCTGGATAACGGTTCGGGCGTTCCACAGGATATGCAAGAGCGAATCTTCGATGCCCGCGTCACCTCCAAGCTCGAGAGTATGAAGATGGACCGTTGGGGCGTTCACGGTCGTGGCATGGCATTGTTTTCGATCAAGCAGAACACCGATGAGGCCCGTGTGGTCACGTCAGGTGTCGATCTTGGCTCGGCCTTTAAGGTGAGCGTTGCGGCCGACCGCCTCAGTGAGCGTGCCGATCAGTCCAGCTGGCCCCAGGCTGTCAAGGATGAGGACGGACGTTATGTCTGTGCTCGCGGTCCGCATAATATTATTCGCGCTGCTTGTGAGTTTGCGCTCGAGGAGTTGCGTGGTTGCGATGTCTATCTTGGTTCTCCGTCTGAGATTGCCGCGACCCTTTATGCTCAGGCGTCAAGTCGGCTCGATACGTCGCGTCTCCTGTTCATTGATGACGAGAGCGAGCTTCCAGTTGTCGATCGTTTAGGCCTTGCCTCTGATGCCGAGGACTTTATCCGTATCTGTTCGGGTTTGGGTCTTGAGATGTCTGAGCGCACGGCCCATCGCATTTTGGCAGGGCAGATTAAGCCCGTTCGCGGTGTGACTGCGCGTCTGCTGCGCGAGCGTGATTCGTCCTCGCATGCGCCGGCTCCTGTCGATCTCGCGAAGGATCGTCGCGGGCTACGTATTGCCAAGGATGACATAGCACAGTTTTCGCGTGCTGTGGAGCGCGACTTTAATGACCTTGCCGCTCGGTACTATCTCAACCTTTGCGGCGACCCAAAGATTCGTGTTTCGCGTGATCGAATCACCGTGACCTTCGATCTTGCCAAAGAGGAATAGTGCCTTTACCGAGTCCACTCGGTACGATAAAGTTATTGCAGTTAAAACGTACTTTTAAACGCAGGAGTTTCTTCATGGATTGCCTGAAGGTATCAAGCAAATCATCGCCCGCGTCCGTTGCCGGCGCCATCGCCGGCATGGTCAAGGATGGTGTACCCGTCAACATCCAGTGTGTCGGCGCCGGTGCGGTCAACCAGGCTATTAAGGCCGTGGCTATCGCGCGCGGTTTTTTGATTCCAACCGGTTTTGATATTTCCTGCGCGCCCGTGTTCTCCGACATCCTCATTAACGGGGAGTCGCGCACGGCCATCCGCCTTTCTATCTACGTTCACCAGATCAATCGAGCTGCTATGGATAACGTCGTCATGGATGATGTTAAGCCTGTGGCATAGCTTCTGCTTGTCTCGATTCGCCTCCCTTCCATCGTTAGGACTTATGCACATGGACCAGCGTTCCGTACGCGATATTCTTGCCGGTAAAACCTACTTTATCCGCACCTTTGGCTGCCAGATGAATCAGCACGATTCCGAGCGCGTGAGCGGTCTGCTCGATTCGTATGGTTGCCTCATGGCGCTCGATCCCGAGCATGCCGATATCGTTGTCTTCATGACATGCTGTGTGCGTGAGGCCGCCGATACTCGCCTGTACGGTCAGTGCAATTCCTGCAAAAGCCTGCCGCCTTCGCCTTCGGGCAAGCGTGTGGTTGCCGTGGGCGGCTGCATTGCGCAGCGTGATGGCGAGGGCCTGCTCACCAACGTCGATAACGTCAATGTCATCTTTGGCACGCATTCTATCGCACATGTGGCCGAGCTCATTGCCGAGGCGTTCCTTGACGGCAAGCGTCATATCCGCACCAATGAGCATGAGGATACGGATGCCATGAGCATGCCGTGGCATCGCGAGACCCAGTATCACGCCTGGGTGCCCATCATGACGGGCTGCAATAATTTCTGCACCTATTGCATCGTGCCGTACGTGCGCGGTCGCGAAAAGAGCCGCCCCTTCGAGGAGATTGTCGACGAGGTGACCGGTTTGGTGCGCCAGGGCGTGCGTGAGATTACGCTGCTGGGCCAAAACGTTAACTCATATGGTCGCGATCTGTTTGGCAAGCCGCGTTTTGCCGATCTGCTGCGTGCCGTGGGCGATACGGGTGTGGAGCGCATCTTCTTTACGTCTTCGCATCCCAAGGACCTGCTGCCCGAGACCATCGACGCCATGGCCGAAACGCCTGCCGTTATGCCGCAGCTGCACTTGGCCGTCCAGTCAGGTTCGACGCGGATCCTCAAAGAGATGAATCGCCGTTATACACGCGAGGACTATCTGGGCCTGGTCGATCGCATCCGCAATCGCATGCCCGATATCGCGCTCTCGACTGACATTATCGTTGGCTTTCCGGGCGAGACTGAAGAAGACTTTGAGCAGACGCTCTCACTTGCCGAGATGGTCCGCTATGCTCAGGCCTATACCTTCATCTATTCCAAGCGCGCCGGTACCCCGGCCGCCGAGATTGACGATCCTACGCCGCATGAGGTTATTCTCGAGCGTTTCAACCGCCTGGTTAAGGTTATCGAGACCACGGCACATGAGTATAACCAGGGCGAGCTTCATACTGTGGTTCCCGCGCTCATTGAGGGAACGAGTAAAAAGAACGATGCGGTCCTGCTGGGCAAGAGTCCCAAGAATCAGACCGTGCATGCGCCTATCCCCGAGGGTTACAGCATCGATCAGCTTGTTGGCAAGATCGTTGATGTTGACGTTGACGTTGCCAAGACCTGGTATTTGTCCGGTTCCGTTGTGGGCGAGCCGCGCTAATGGTTTCTCCCGGAGCAGGTCTTTCCGCCGTTGCGATCGTCGGTCCGACGGCGGTTGGTAAGAGTGATGTTGCCGACCGTTTGGCAGCTCGTCTTTCGTCCGAAGTGCTGTCGTGCGATGCGATGCAAATCTATCGCGGCATGGACATCGGTACCGCAAAGATGGCTCCCAATGAGTGTACGGCGCCGTTGCGTCTCGTCGACATTGTAGAGCCGGGTGTGTCATATTCTGCTGCGCTTTATCAGGCTGACGCTCGCGCGTATGTTGAACGTCTCCTTGGTTCGGGTTGCCTGCCGGTTTTTTGCGGAGGTACGGGGCTGTATCTCAAGGCCGCCCTCGATGAGATGGACTTTCCTTCGGGTGAACTTGAGGACGATCGCCGTGCGGGCTATCAGGAGCTTGCCGAGCGTATTGGCGAGGAAGAACTGCATGCCCTGCTTGCCGAGCGCGATCCAGAATCAGCTGCTGTTATTCATCCCCATAACGTGCGCCGTGTGATTCGTGCGCTCGAGATGTGTGATGATGGTATCTCCTATGCACAGCAAAAAAGTCAGTTTAGTGTTCCGCGCGAGCATTATCATGCCCTATGGTTTGGCCTGACGCGAAATCGCGGGGTGCTCTACGAGCGCATTAACCTGCGCGTCGATCTGATGTTTGAGCAGGGTCTTGTCGATGAGGTCCGCGGTCTTATGGACCAGGGGCTGGGAGATGCCCTGACGTCAATGCAGGCAATTGGCTATAAAGAGATCATCGATGCTTTCAATGGCGTTACGAGCATGGATGAGGCTCGCGAACTCATTAAGATGCGTTCGCGTCGTTATGCCAAGCGTCAGCTTTCGTGGTTTAAGCGCGATGACCGTATCGTGTGGTTTGATATGGATGAATGTACGATCGATGAGGTCGTTGAGGATATCGTGCATCGTATTGAGGCTGCCTAATGGCCCGTTTCCCCCTTGTTTCCACGGCGCCCGAGCCCGAGCGTGCCATTTTAGTTGGTGTTGAGTGGCGCGATAATTCATGGCCGCTCGATCGCTCGCTTGATGAGCTGGAGCGTCTTGCCCACACAGCTGGTGCCCAGTGCGTGGCACGCTTGTCGCAGCGTTTGGTAAAGCCATATCCTAAATCGTTTATCGGTTCCGGTAAGGTTGAAGAGCTGTGCGGCCTGGTGCATCGCATGGATGCCGATGTCGTTATTTTTGACGACGACCTGACCCCCTCGCAGCAATCCTATTTGGAGAAAGCCGTGGGCGAGCCGGTGAAGATTATCGATCGTACAGCACTGATCCTGGATATCTTTGGCCTGCATGCTCAGACACGTGAGGGACGCCTGCAGGTACAGCTGGCACAGCTTCAATATTTGTTGCCTCGCCTGCGTGGCATGTGGAGCCATCTCGCCAAGGAACAGACGCGCGGCGGCATCGGCTCACGCTTTGGTCAGGGCGAAAGTCAGCTCGAGGTCGACCGTCGCCTCATTCGTAATAAGATCGCTGCGCTTCGTCGTGAGCTCAAGCAGGTTGAACAGCGTCGCGATGTTCAATCCAAGAGTCGCATTGAGTCACCGGCGTTTCGCGTCGCGTTAGCCGGTTATACCAATGCCGGTAAATCGACGTTGCTCAATCGTCTGACCGGCTCTACGGTACTTTCGCAGGACAAGCTGTTTGCTACGCTCGACCCGACGACGCGTTCGTATCGTCTGCCCGGCGGTCGCGGCATGACGATTACCGATACCGTCGGCTTTATTCAAAAGCT
>WGSQ01000069.1 GCA_014871605.1 Collinsella sp.
TCTCCACCCGAGCATTGAATGAGGCTCCAACGCAAGTTGGGGCCTTTTTTCATATAGGCACACAAGGTCAAAGGCGGCACCATGATCCTCCTGGTCGACAAGATCGAAAAAAGCTTCGGCGCACGCGTCCTCTTTAGCGGCGCGTCCTTCCAGATCAACCCCGGCGAGCGCTTCGCGCTCGTGGGACCCAACGGCGCCGGCAAAACCACCATGCTCAAAATCATCATGGGCATCGACAGCCCAGACGCCGGCCAGGTCCAGTACGCCAAGGACTGCCAGGTGGGCTACCTAGAGCAGGAAACCAACCTGGAGCAAAAGGACACCACCATTCTCGCCGAGGTCATGGCCGCTGCCAAGGAAATCCGCCGCATGGGCGAGCGCGCCAACGAGCTGCAGGCCCAGATCACCGAGCTCTCCGAGCAGGGCAAGGACGTCGACGCCCTCCTCAACGAGTACGGCCAGGTCCAGGACCGCTTTGAGCATCTGGGCGGCTACGAGCTCGAGAGCAACGCCCGTAAGATCCTATCCGGTCTGGGCTTTAAGGTCACCGACTTTGAGCGCCCGTGCTCCGAGTTCTCGGGCGGCTGGCAGATGCGCATCGCGCTCGCCAAGCTCTTCCTGCGCCACCCCGACCTGCTGCTTCTGGACGAGCCCACCAACCACTTGGACCTCGAGAGCGTCCAGTGGCTGCGCGGCTTTATTGCCAACTACGACGGCGCCGTCCTCATCGTCAGCCACGACCGCGCCTTCATGGACGCCTGCGTCGACCACGTCGCCGCGCTCGAGAACCGCCGCGTGACCACCTACACCGGCAACTACAGCAGCTACCTCAAGCAGCGCGAGGACAACCTGGAGCAGATGCGCGCCAAGCGCGCCGCCCAGGAGCGCGACATCGCCCACATGCAGGTCTTCGTCGACAAGTTCCGCTACAAGCCCACCAAGGCCGCCCAGGTCCAGGAGCGCATCCGCAAGATCGAGCAGATCAAAAAGGAGCTCGTCATCCTGCCCGAGGGCCACAAGCACATCGACTTTAAGTTCCCCGACCCGCCGCGCTCCGGCGACATGGTCGTGGGCCTCGAGGGCGTCTCCAAGTCATACGGCGATAAGCACATTTACAGCGACATCGACCTCAAGCTCTACCGCGGCGAGCACGTGGCGCTCGTCGGCCCCAACGGCGCCGGCAAGTCCACGCTCATGAAGATCCTCGCCGGCCTGGAGCCACCCACCACCGGCACCCGCGAACTGGGCACCAACGTGGGCGTGGCCTACTACGCCCAGCACGCACTCGAGGGCATGACCGAGTCCAACACAGTCCTGCAAGAGATCGACACCGTCACGCCCAAGTGGACCGTGCCGCAGCAGCGCAGCCTGCTGGGCGCCTTCCTGTTTAGCGACAACGATTCCATCGAGAAACAGGTTCGCGTCCTCTCCGGCGGCGAAAAGGCGCGTCTGGCGCTCGCCAAGATGCTCGTGGCCCCCGAGGCGCTCCTGTGCCTGGACGAGCCCACCAACCACCTGGACATCGACTCGGTGGACATGCTCGAGAACGCCCTGCAAAACTTCCCCGGCACCATCGTGCTAATCAGCCACGACGAGCACCTGGTGCGCGCCGTGGCCAACCGCGTGATCGACATCCGCGACGGCAAGGTCACGGTCTATGACGGCGACTACGACTACTACCTCTACAAGCGCGAGGACCTCGCAGCCCGCGCCGCCGCCGAGGCGGCAGGGGAGAGTGCACCGGCCGCGACCAAGTCCGCCAAGGTCACCGCGGCCCAGCCCGACACCCCCGCCACCGCTTCCAAGCCTGCCGAGGGCAAAAAGACCAAGGAGCAAAAGCGCGCCGAGGCCCAGGCCCGTGCCGCACTCAACAAAAAGCTCAAGGGCGTGCGCAACCAGCTCAAGAAGATCGAGGCAGAGCTGGACAAAAAGCGTGCCCGCTATGACGAGCTTATGGAATTGATGGCGAGCGAAGAGCTTTATGCCGATCAGGATAAGTTCAACGCCGCGCTGGGGGAATATAACGGCCTTAAGCAAGAGCTGCCCAAGCTCGAAGACGAATGGCTGGAGCTTTCCACCCAGATCGAAGAGGAGACCGCGCGTGAACTCTCGTAAGGCCGCTGCCGTGGCGATGAGCATCATCGCCATCGCTTGTCGCATCTGCGGCATCTTTATGAGCGCGATGACCGTGCTGCTGTGCTTTAGCGGCCTCACCGCCAAGCTGCAGATCGTGGGCTTTGTCGTTGAGCTTTCTCGCGCACTGCCGAGCGCCATTGCCGGCTATGGCGTCATCACCTCACCTTTTGGCGGCGTGTTCCGCTTGGATTACGCCATCGTGGCCGTCATCCTGTTTGTGGCCGACTACTTGCTCACGCGCGCCTCGCGCCGCGTCCGCTAGGGGATCGACATGTCCGGCAGCTACCTCATGAACCTACTCGCCAGCGCGGTCGCCGTCATCGTGGGCATCGTTATCCACGAGAGCGCGCACGCAGCCGCGGCCTGGGCGCTTGGCGACAAGACGGCCCGCTCCCGTGGCCGCGTCTCGCTCAACCCGCTCAACCATATCGACCCGTTTGGCACCATCATCCTGCCTCTGCTCATGCTTGCCGCCGGCGGCCCGGTGTTCGCCTTCGCCAAGCCAGTGCCCGTCTACCTCAACAACCTCAAGCACCCCAAGCGCGACGAGGTCCTGGTGAGCGTGGCCGGCCCCGCGTCGAACATCGCCCTCGCGTGCCTCGCGGCCGCCCTCATGCACGCAACGTACGGCAACCTCTACACCAGCATGTCCTTTGCCGTGGCATCACAGATCATGAACTTCGGCGCCACGTTCATCGTGGTCAACCTGTCGCTTGCGTTCTTCAACCTCATCCCGATTCCGCCGCTCGACGGCTCATCGATTATCGTGCCGTTCCTCAAGGGCAAGGCGCTCGCCAACTACTACCGCCTGCAGCAATACGCCATGCCCATCCTCATCCTGGTTCTGTACCTGTTGCCCATGTGGACCGGCATCGATGTGATCGGCCGCTATTTCGACGTTACCGTGTATCCACTTGCTGAGCAGCTGCTTAACTTCGCAATCGCCGGTATCTAAGGTAAACTAACAGGTCGACCGTGCAAAACGGTCGCAACATGCACCCAAACCGCGCCGCGAAGGCGCCGTCAAAGGAGGTCGAAGATGTCGTATCGCGTGTCGACGCAGGTCTACAGCGGACCGTTCGACCTGCTGCTGCAGCTGGTAACCCGCCAAAAAGTAGATATCGGCGCCATCTCCATCAGCGAGGTGGCCGAGCAGTACCTTGCCGAGGCCGAGCGCATCGAGGCGCTGGACCTGGACGTGGCGAGCGACTTTTTGCTGGTCGCGGCAACCCTTTTGGACATCAAGGCTGCCTCTCTGGTGCCGCAGGAGGCCCCGCGCAAAGTCGATGACGACGATGACGAGTTCGACGAAGACCTTGAGGAGCTCAGCACGCTTGACGGCGACGCCCTGCGCGAGGTCCTGATCCAGCGCCTGATTGCCTACAAGCAGTTTAAAGGCGCGGCTGCAGCCCTCGGTGCCCGCATGCAGGCCGAAAGCCGCATGCACCCGCGTGTGGCCGGCCCCGACCCCGAGTTCCTAGGCCTTATGCCCGACTACCTTGCCGGCATCAGGCTGCGCGGTCTCGCCGTCATCTGCGCCGACCTGGACGGGAAGCGACAGACCTTCTTGCTGGAGGCCGAGCACGTGGCACCCCATCGCGTTCCGCTCGACCTGACGGTGGCCTCAGTCGACCGCTTTACCATGGCGCACCAAACCTGCACCTTCCGCGAGCTACTGGACGGCGATGCCACCACCGAGCAGCTCGTCGTCACCTTCCTAGCTATGCTTGAGCTCGCCAAGCGCGGCTCGCTCACGCTGAGCCAGGACGAGATCTTTGGAACCATCCGTATCAACCGCGTCGAAGGCGCCGAGGCCTATGTGCCCGGCGAGGGCCCCGAGCTCACCGAATAGGAGCCGCAACCATGTCAACCCTTTCCACGCTGGAGGCAAACAGCCTCAAAGGCGCCCTCGAGGCGCTGCTGCTGGTGTCAAGCGACCCAGTGAGTGCGCCCGCGCTGGCCGGCGCACTGGATATCGCCCCCGGCGAGTGCGCGTCGCTGCTCGCCGAGCTCAAGGTTGAGTACGAGGAGGCCAACCGCGGCTTTCAGCTGCGCGAGGTCGCCGGCGGCTGGCGCCTGTTCACGCACCCCGCCTACCACGACGTGGTCGAGGCCTATGTGTTGAGCTGGGACACGCAAAAGCTGTCCCAGGCGGCGCTCGAAACCCTGGCCGTCATCGCATACCACCAGCCCGTAACGCGCGAGGTGGTCAAGGGCATCCGCGGCGTCAACTCAGACGGCGTCATCGCGTCGCTCGTGGACAAGGGTCTGGTGCGCGAGCTCGGCCGTGACCCCCAGCGCGGTCAGGCCATCATTTACGGCACGACCAACGCCTTCTTGGAAAAGTTCGGTCTGCGCTCCACCCGCGACCTGCCCGATCTGGAGCAGTTTGCCCCCGACGAGCAGTCGCGCCAGTTTATCCGCGAGCGCCTGAGCGGCCGCAGCATTCAGTCTACGCTCGAGGAACAGGCCGAAGATCTGGACGAAGAGCGCGAACTGATCGATACCGATGTTGAGGACACCGATGAAGAGGAGCTTCTGCTCACAGGTGCTACCTCGGAGGATATACATGACGAGGACTAACGAAGCAGGGGAGACGCGCGTCGCAAGCGCCACGGACACCGCAGCGCCCGTAGGCGACGCGGTGTCCGTCTACCCGCACACCATGCGCCTGCAGCGCTTTTTGGCGCGCGCGGGCGTGGCGAGCCGCCGCGGCTCGGAGGATCTGATGACCGCCGGCCGTGTGACCGTCAACGGTGAAGTCGCGACCGAGCTGGGCACCAAGGTCGATGTCGACCGCGACCACATCGAGGTCGACGGCATGCCCGTCAAACTCAACCAGGGCGCTGTGTACCTGATGCTCTACAAGCCGACCGGCTACCTCACCACCATGAGCGACCCGCAGGAGCGTCCCTGCGTGGCCGACCTGGTCCCCCGCGACCGTTTTCCGGGGCTTTTCCCGGTGGGCCGCCTGGACCGCGACACCACGGGCCTGTTGCTCTTTACCACTGACGGCGACCTGTCGCAGGACCTGCTGCACCCCAGCAAGCACGTCTACAAGACCTACCAGGCCCTCGTAGACGGCCACCTCACCGACCGCGATTTGGAACCACTCCGCCGTGGCATCGAGCTCGACGACGGCCTATGCCAGCCGGCAATCTGCCGCATCATCACCGCACGCGAGGCCGAGGCCGTAGCTCCCCAGGGCGTCAAGCCCGGCACCACCGCCGTGGAGGTCATCATCCGCGAAGGCCGCAAGAACCAGGTTAAGCGCATGCTGAGCAAGATTCACCACCCGGTAATCCGTCTGCATCGCTGCAACTTTGCCGGCCTGGAGCTCAAGGACGTGGCCAAGGGCTCGTGGCGCGAGCTCACCGACCGCGAGGTACAGGTCCTCAAAAGCGGCGGCATCCCGCCCAAGCAGGCGAGCGCCAAGCGCAACGGCGGCAAGCCCCAAGACACGCCCGCCAGCCGCACGCGCCACCACGGCAGCCACGGCTCCGCACCCAAGCGCAACACCTACCGCGAGCGTTACACGGGCTAGGCAACCCGCCGCGCCCCAACGCCCGCGAACCATACCAGCACGTCAACCATCGAAAGGAAGCACTGCATGATCGTCGCCATCGACGGCCCCGCCGGTTCCGGCAAGTCCACCATCGCCAAGGAGATCGCCCGCCAGCTGGGCTTTAACAAGCTCGACACGGGCGCCATGTATCGCGCCGTCACCTTCGCCGCGCTCGATCGCGGCATCGACCTGGATAACGAGGCGGCCATCGACGCCCTCGCCGAGCAGATCGAGATTCGCTTTACCAACGGCACCGGCGAGGACACGCGTCTGACCATCGACGGTAAGGACGCCTCGGCCGCCATCCGCACCCCGCAGGTCGACGCCAACGTGTCCAAGGTCTCGGCCTACCCGGGCGTGCGCGCGGCCATGCTCATCCACCAGCGCCGCGCCGCCGAGGACCGCGACATCGTCGCCGAGGGTCGCGACATCGGCACCGTCGTGTTCCCCAACGCACAGGTCAAGGTGTTCCTGACCGCCGACCCGCGCGAGCGCGCCCGTCGTCGTGTGCTGCAGCGCCACCAAAACGACGCCCAGCCGCTCACAACCGAGCAGCTCGAGGCCGAGGTCGATGAGACCCTCAACGCCCTCAAGCAGCGCGACAAGCTCGACAGCAGCCGCGAGGTCGCGCCGCTCGTGCCCGCCGAGGACGCGGTGCACGTCGACTCCACCGCCCACACCATCGACGAGGTCGTCCGCATTATCGAGGACCTCATCAACCAAAGGAGGTAGCCCATGCGCCTGTTTAAGCAGACGCCCGAGGATTACTACAACGCCCCCTACGACGAGTTCCCGGCGCTCATCCGCGGGACCGTCGCCGTGGTCATGGGCATCCTGTGGGTCTTCTCCAAGCTCATGTGGCGCTGGAAGGTCGAGGACAGCGACTTGCTGTTTGAGCGCCAGGAAGGCCGCGGCAGCGTGGTCATCTGCAACCACACCTCAATGGCCGAGCTGCTGGCCGTTGAGACGGCGTTGTTCTTCGGCGGCCGCCGCATTCGCCCCATCTTTAAATCCGAGTTTGCTAAGAGCAAGATCGTACGCTGGGCCTTTAGCCGCGTGGGCGGCATTCCCGTCGAGCGCGGCACCGCCGACATGAAGTGCCTGCGTGCCGCCCAGCATGCGCTGCAACGCGGCGAGGACGTCTTGATCTTCCCCGAGGGCACGCGCATCCGCTCGCGCGAGATCAAGCCCGAGGTCCACGGCGGCTTTGCGCTCATCGCCCAGATGGGCAAGGCGCCCGTCAACCCACTCGCCATCTGCGGCTGGTCCGCGATCACGCCGGCGGGCAAAAAGCTCATGCGCCCCAAAAAGTGCTGGATCCGTGCCGGCAAGGCCGTCTCGCTTTCCGATGCTCCGGCCGAGCTTAAACGCACGGAGCGCTTGGCCTGGTTTGAATCCGAGGCCATGAACCGCGTCTACGCCATGCGAGACGAGCTGTGTGCCGAGCATCCGGGCAGGTTCTAGCCATGAGCGAGAACGTGACGAACACCGCCGCGGCTACGTCCGACCAGGCAACCGCGCCGACAATCGAAATCGCAGCCCACGCCGGCACCTGCTACGGCGTACAGCGTGCGCTCGATATGGCGCTGGCCGCCGCGCCGCAGGCAGGGGAGAGCACTCAGGTCCATACTTTGGGTCCGCTCATTCATAACCCCATCGTGGTACGCGAGCTCGCTGAGGCAGGCGTTGGCTTGGCCGAGAACCTGGATAATGCCGCAACCGGCACCGTGATCATCCGCGCCCACGGTGTGGTGCCGCAGGTCATCGATGCCGCTCGCGAGCGCGGCCTCGACGTGGTCGATGCCACCTGTCCCTACGTCAAGAAGGTCCACGTGGCCGCCGAGCGCCTGGTACGCGAGGGTTATCGCGTGCTCGTCGTGGGCGAGCCGGGCCACCCCGAGGTGGAGGGCATCCTGGGCCATGCCGGCGATGACGCGCAGGTCGTAAGCTGCGCCGCCGATGCGGACGAGCTGCCGCTCAAGGGCAAGGTAGGCCTGGTTGTGCAGACCACCCAAACCGCGCAGAACCTGGCCGAGGTTGTGGCCTCCATCACCCCGCGCGTGCAGGAACTGCGCGTGATCAACACCATCTGCGCCGCCACGAGTGAGCGACAGCGGGCGGCGGCCGCACTTGCCAACCGCTGCGACTGCATGGTCGTGGTGGGCGGCAAGAACTCGGGCAACACCCGCCGCTTGGCGCAGATTTGCGCAAACGCCTGCGAGCGTACGTATCACATCGAGGAAGCTTCAGAGCTTGAGGCCGCGTGGTTTATCGACGCTCGCCACATCGGCATCACCGCCGGAGCCTCCACTCCGCAAGAACACATCGAGCGCGCCGTCGAGCGCATCAAGGAGCTTTGCCGCTAATCATGGACCAGACCGTACCCGCATACGCCGCTGAGGTGGCCGATTACGGGCGCAGCCGCGACCCCGAGCCGGGTGAGGGCGCGCTCGTTAAAAACGTGCGCCCCGAATCGCCCGCATGGGATGTGGGTATCGAGCCGGGCATGCGCGTGCTCACGGTCAACGGCGAGCAACTGACCGATATGATCGTGTGGCTCTGGGAGGCCGACGACGACACCGTCGAGCTGGAGGTATTCGATCCGCGCGACGGCACCGTCACCCCCGTCGAGCTCGATCGCTTTCCCGGCGAGGACTGGGGTCTGGAGTTCGATGGCCCCATCTTCGACGGCATGCGCACCTGCGTAAACGCCTGCGTGTTCTGCTTTATGACCATGCTGCCCAAGGGCGGCCGCTCAACGCTCTACATCCGCGATGATGACTACCGCCTAAGCTTTTTGCAGGGCAACTTCGTCACGCTCACAAACCTTTCCGACGAGGACGTGCAAAACGTTATCGATCGCAACATGAGTCCGATGAACGTGTCGGTCCACGCCGTGAGCCCCGACGTCCGCCGCCGCATGATGGGCCGCAACGCCCAGCGCGGCATGGACGTACTCGAGGCCATCATGGCCGCCGGCATCGAGATTCACGCGCAGATCGTGCTTTGCCCCGGCATGAACGACGGCGAGGAGCTACAAAAGACGCTGCGCTTCTGCGAGGAACATGAGCAGATCACCAGTCTGGGCATTGTGCCGCTCGGTTTTACCAAGCATCAGAACCGTTTTAGCTGGTCCTACAGCGACAAGCCCGAGCTGGCGCGCGAGACTATCGCCATGATCAGGCCCTTCCAGGACCGTGCCTTCGAGCGCTTTGGCCGCCACACCTTCCAAATGAGCGACGAGTTCTACCTGGATGCCGGCATCGAGCCTCCCGAGGCCGACTTTTACGACGGCTACCCGCAGTACTACGACGGCATCGGCATGATCCGCTCCTATCTGGACGAGACCGACAACGTGCTCGCCGCCGATGCCGAGC
>WGSQ01000007.1 GCA_014871605.1 Collinsella sp.
ATTAAAGGCCGTGGCGCAGCAACCCCACAGTGCGCAAACAGCGAGAACCGCAGCGAGCGACGATGCGGCCGGGCCCATAAGCAGCAGCGCCACCGGCACGCCGGAGAGCGTGATGGCCAAAAACGGGAAGCGATGCCCATCGAACAGGCGGCCAAACAGCCAGCTTCCGAGCAGACCAGAGCAGCCAAACGCCGTCAGCGTCATGGTGATGGCGCCCGCATCGACGTGCGCGACCTGCGCCAGGAAGGGCTCGATGTAGCTGTAGCTTGCGTAATAGCCGGTCGCCATAAAGACCGTGACCGCGTAGAGCGCAACCAGGAACGGATTCTTGAGCAGCTCGGGCAGCTGTTTGACGGTAAAGCGCTCGCCCGCCGGCATGGCCGGGAACACCGCGGCCTGGTAGGCGACCGCGATGGCTGAGAGGGCCCCGACCACGGCAAACGTCATGCGCCAGCCCACGGCCAGCCCGATGGCGCGGCCGATCGGCAGGCCAAAGATCTGCGCGATGGACGAGCCCGTGGCGATCATGCTGATGGCGAGCGCTCCGTGGCGACTGTCGACCAGGCGCGAGGCCATAATCGAGGCGACCGACCAGAACACGGCATGCGCGCAGGCGACCACCAGACGTGCGCAAACCAGGATGGGATATGTCGGTGCCACAGCGGACAGGAACTGGCCCAGCGAAAACACGGCCAAAACGCCCAGCAGCATCCGCTTGAACTCAAAGCGCGAGGCAAACACCATAAGCGGCAGCGACAGCAGCATGACGCCCCAGGCGTAGACCGAGATCATGATGCCTGCTTGGGCCTCCGTGAGCGAGAACGATGCGGCAATATCAGTCAGAAGACCGATGGGCATGAACTCCGACGTGTTGAATACGAACGCGCAACAAGCGAGCCCAATAAGCGGGAGCCACTGCTTGAGTGAGATGCCATCTTGTCTTGCCTGAGTCATGTAGGAAACCTCTCCGATTGTCTTGGGCGGTGGGCGATTATATAGCAACGGCCCCGCATCCGTCAGTACAGATGCGGGGCCGCAATCAACTCAATACACAGAGGTTGCGTAGTCAATAAATAACTAAGCCAAACCCAGCAATATGCCCGCCGAATGCACGACAAACGCCACGATCCAGGCGACCGTCACCTGAAACGCGAACACAGCAACGGCATAGCGCGTGCCCAGCTCGCTCTTGACGGCGCCGATGGACGCCACGCAGGGCGGGTACAGCAGCGTAAAGACCAAGAACACGTAAGCGGTAAACGGCGAAAACATGGTTGACAGCACCGCGGGCGACGTTGCGCCCAAAAGCACCGTGAGGGTCGAGATGACGCTTTCCTTGGCGATGAGTCCCGTGACGAGCGCCGTCGAGGCGCGCCAGTCGCCAAAACCGAGCGGGGTCAACACCGGCGCGATGATGCTACCCAGACCGGCAAGCAAACTTTGCGACTGGTCGGCGACTACGTTAAAGCGGATATCGAACGTCTGCAGGAACCAGATGACCACGGTAGCGGCAAAGATAATGGTAAAGGCCTTGGTAATAAAGTCCTTGGCCTTATCCCATGCCAGCATCACCGTCGTCTTGACGCTCGGCAGGCGGTAATTGGGCAGCTCCATGATAAACGGCACTGGGTCGCCCTTAAATGCCGTGCGGTTGAGCACCAGGGCGGCAATGCAGCCGACCACGATACCGATCAGATAGAGCGAGACCATGGCGGGAACTGTCGCCTGCGGGAAGAATGCTCCGCACAGCAAGCCGTAGACCGGCAACTTGGCCGAGCAGCTCATAAACGGCGTGAGCATGACCGTCATCTTTCGGTCGTGCTCGGATGGGAGCGTACGGGTCGACATGATAGCCGGCACGGTGCAGCCAAAACCGACGAGCATGGGCACGAAGCTGCGGCCCGACAAGCCAAAGCGACGCAGCACCTTATCCATGACAAAGGCCACGCGCGCCATGTATCCGGAGTCTTCCAGAATGGAGAGGAACAAGAAGAGCACGACGATAATCGGTAGGAAGGTCAGCACGCTGCCCACGCCCGTAAGCACGCCGTCGACAGCCAGCGAGCGCACCACGTCGTTGGTGCCGAACGCTTTGAGACCCGCATCGGCCGAGGCGATGATGGCAGCGATACCGTCCTCCATAAGTCCCTGCAACGCCGCGCCGATCACGCCAAACGTCAGCCAAAAGACGAGGCCCATGATCACCAGAAACGCCGGAATGGCCGTGTAGCGACCCGTCAGGATGCGGTCGATCTTGACGGAGCGCACGTGCTCGCGGCTCTCGTGCGGCTTGACGACGCAGCGCCCGCACACGTCGCCGATAAAGCTAAAACGCATATCGGCCAGCGCAGATAGGCGGTCGGTGCCGGCCTCGCCTTCCATCTGGGTAATGATGTGCTCGATAGCGTCGAGCTCATTGCGATCCAGGTGAAGCGCCTCGGTTACCAGCTCATCGCCCTCGACCAGCTTGGTCGCCGCAAAGCGCACCGGGATGTGCGCCGTCACGGCATGGTCCTCGATCAGGTTGGCAATGCCGTGGATGCAGCGATGCAGCGCACCGCCGTCCGGACCGTCGGGCGCGCAAAAGTCCAGGCGACCAGGGCGCTCGCGGAACCGCGCCACGTGCAGGGCGTGGTCCACCAACTCGCCGATACCCTCGTTGCGGGCAGCGCTAATGGGAACAACGGGCACGCCCAACAGGCTCTCGAGCAGGTTGACGTCCACGGCGCCGCCGTTGGCGGTCACCTCGTCCATCATGTTGAGCGCGATGACCATGGGGCGGTCGAGCTCCATAAGCTGTAGCGTCAGGTACAGGGTGCGTTCGATATTGGTGGCGTCGATGATGTCGATGATGGCGTCGGGGTTTTCGTCAAGGATGAATTGACGGCTCACGATCTCTTCGCCCGTGTACGGCGACAGCGAATAGATGCCAGGCAGGTCGGTAACGCTTGCCTCGGGGTGGTTGCGGATGGTGCCATCTTTGCGGTCGACCGTCACGCCGGGAAAGTTACCGACGTGCTGGTTGGAGCCCGTCAGCTGGTTGAATAACGTGGTCTTGCCGCAGTTTTGGTTGCCGGCGAGGGCAAAGTGCAGCGGCGCGCCCTCGGGCACGGCCGTCTTTGCCGCACGGGGCGAATACGTCCCCTCGCCCAGGGCCGGATGCTCCGTCGTGCCGATTGCGGCGTTAGCGCGCGGACCCGTATCGGTGTCGTGAATACCCACGAGCTCGATGCGAGCGGCATCGTCCTTGCGCAGTGTCAACTCGTAGCCACGCAGGCGGATCTCGAGCGGATCGCCCATGGGGGCGTACTTCATCATGGTGACTTCGGTGCCCGGCGTTAGACCCATGTCCAAAATATGCTGTCGGAGTGCCTGATCGTCCGATGCCACCGATGCGACAACGGCGTCCTTTCCAATCTCGAGTGTATCGAGCTTCACGTCCGTGTTCCTCCCCCGGCGCCCACAGGGCGTTGTATTTATGTTCACCATGGCTAACCGTTTGCCACGGCTAACCAATTGTAACCATGCATGATAGCGCGAACACACAACGACGTTCAATCGACAGATCGCTGCGATGGGAATTCTGGGCCATTGCTTCCCAGACGGGCCTGCTGCGGAAACCGCATCCCACTCTGGAACACCTAAACGGGATGAGCTTTCCGGTTGAGGCATCTAGCGGAAACTGCGTCCCAAAATCGGCATTCAGACTGGGATGCAATTTCCCGATCGAGCCCCTCGGGGAAACTGCGACCCGGAATCTGCTCTCGAAACGGGACGCGGTTTCCCCGAGGACCGAAACAGCCGCCCGCCCCTCGACAAAATGATCCGTTCCCTCCGTCGCATGCGGAACATCCAAGAAGTGTCCCAGGGTGCCGGCACAATAGGAACGTCCCCAGCTGCCGGCAGCATTTCGCCGCAACAGCAAAAGCCCGCGCTGGCAACAAATGTCACCTGCGCGGGCTTGGTGGGCGCTCACAAAGGCACGTTATAGAGACCCACATCAGTTATGGAATGCCAAGTAGCACCGATACGCGATGCCCACCGGCTTACCAAGCTGTAGCACTCGAGGCAGTCCTAGACTATCGGCGCAATGCCGGCAAAGTGCAGATACAGCGAAATGATTGCCACGACAATGACCACCGCTGCGATCAGCTTGTCGTGCAGATGCGGAAGCACCGGTTTACCGCGGCCTCGCTCGCCCAGCATATAAACGGGAATGGCCGGAGCAAAAAGAATCGTCGTGATCATAACGCCCTGAAGACCCGTCGACCACACCAGGAACAATGTGTAGATGAAGCCGAGCGTACCGAAGAAGCGGGCTTTGCCGACGCTGGGCGCATGCGGCCCGTCCAGATGCTCGTTCTTCCAGCCAATCACCATGTAATAGGCAGCCGAGCAGACATACGGAACCAGAATCGTGTTGACTGCGCAGCTATAGAAGAACTGGTAGGTGCTCGCCGCCACATACGACACGATCAAGAAGAGCTGCGTGATGCCGGAGCTCACGAGAACCGTTACCACCGGGGCGTCGTGCTTGTTCGTCTTGGCAAACGCCAGAGGGAAGGATCCCTGGCGCGCCGCCTCGAACGGCGTCTCGGACGCAATGATGACATAGCCCAGCAGCGCGCCGACCAACGAAAGGATAACGCCAAGGTTTACGATGGCAGCACCAACCGGACCGATTGCGCACTCGAGAATTCCCGCCATGGAGGGCGTTGCAAGCTGTGCCATCTCCTCGCGCGGCATAATGCCGAGCGACAGCATCGAGATGATCAGATACAGCGTGAATACAGCCGCAAATCCGAGCGCCGTCGAGCGGCCGACGTCACGCACGTACTTTGCACGGCCCGAGATAACGACAGCGCCCTCGATGCCCGTGAAGACCCAGACAAGGGCGATCATGGTCGAGACAACCTGCTCGCCAAAGCCAGGACCAGCCGGCTCTCCCCAGAAGTTGTCCATAAAGATATCGACGTTGAACTTACCCAGGAGCACGATACTCAGCACAAAGAGCCCCAGCGGCACCAGCTTCGCCAACGTGACGATCGTGTTAATGCCCGCAGCCTCCTTAACGCCACGAAGCACAAGGGCGGTAAGGAACCACAAAAACACGCTGGCGCAGACGATAGAAAGCAGGTTGTTACCCGCGCCAAACGCAGGGAAGAAATAGCCCAGCGCGCTAAACAGCAAGAGCGCAAAGCTCACGTTGGAAAGACATGCGCTGATCCAGTAGCCCCAAGCGGAGTTGAATCCAATGTAATCGCCAAAACCGGCCGCAGCGTATGCATAGATGCCGCCGGTCAGGTCGGGACGGGCCTGAGACAAACCGTTGAACACCATCATCAGCGCAAAGACGCCAATAAAGCAAATTCCCCACGAGACGATAACCGCACCGGTATTTGCCCCACCTGCTGCCATATCGCCGGCAAGCGAAAAGATGCCGCCACAAATACTGGCGGTAATGACCATCATGGTCAGACGAAAGAGATCGAGGCCATTAGGGTCGATAATCTCTTCATTTTGAGCTTTAGAGGCCATTGTATGTGCACCCCCTTCATCATGTGATCGAACGAAAGATGGCCCGGACGTCCCGAATCGGGTGCCGGGCCATCGGTCAAGCGATCATCAGACTGTTACAGCTACCGCGTTAGAAGCGCAGCGACAGGCAAGAAAGGCCGCCGTCGACCTTGCGATACTCGGAGGTGTCAACGACGAGTGTCTTGTAGCCCAGATCCTGCACGGCCTTGAGCACAGTCGGATAGCCCTCGGCAACGATGACCGTACCGTTGACCCAGATGCAGTTGGCGCCGTACGCCTCGTCCTCGGGCACGACGATCTTGTTGTACTGGGCAAAGTCGGGCTTATCGATGAACTCACCAGAGACGAGCATGTTGTTGTCCTCGATGTAGTTGACGCCCGTCTTGAGGTGCAGGACCTCCTCCAGCGGAACCTCAGAACCCTCGAGGCCCCAGCCCTCGAGAATCTCACAGAACTGGCGGATGCCCTCTTCGTTGGTACGAGCGGAGCGACCGACGTAGAAATGGTCACCGACCATCATGACGTCGCCGCCGTCGAGCGTGCCCGAAGAAACGATGTGCTTGACATGCTCGTCGTCAAAGAAGCGACGGACGGCCGGCTCGATCTCGTCCTTCTCGCCGTTGCGGCTATCGGCACCGGGGTTGGTAATGATGGCGCCGCAGCGAGTGATGACGGCCGGATCTTCGACGAAGCAGCTGTCGGGATACTGCTCGAGTGCCGGCAGCACCGACACGTCAACGCCGCACTGCTCGAGCGCATGCTCGTAATCGTAGTGCTCCTCGATGGCGCGCTCGTAGATGGGCTGGCCAAGCTCGGGGGCACTCGTGATGCCATTGCTCAGGGACTTGCCGGGGCGGCGGATGATGACGTGGCTGAACTTGGTCATGATGATCCTCCTTGGATCTCTTAGCAGAGAGCGGGACTTCTTCGCGCCCGCCTTCCTTTCGATGGCTTTATCTTAGGGCGGTTTTCCTGTTTTGTATATTGTATACAATTCTGAACGGTAGGTATTCTTCGGTAAGCGTATTTTTACGTATCGGCGCAAAGTAGCATGATTTAGCTGGTCGTTCTATAATTCAACTGAGCTATTCAAGTGAAACGTATTTGCTTTTAGAAATATACCGTTAAGGAACATAGGCTCATGGAAACGCTCAGAAGACCCCTGAAAGACCACGTATACGACTACATTTCGAGCTGTATTGACGCCGGCGAGCTTTCGGCCGGCGACCGGCTGAGCGAGCAAGCGATCTGCGACGCCATGGGCGTGTCGCGCACGCCGGTCCGCGAAGCGCTCATCCAGCTCGCAAGCGACGGCTATCTGGACAATCTCCCCCGCCGCGGATTCCGCGTCCGTGGGTTCGATCAGCAAAACGCCGTTGAAGTTTTTGAAATTATGGGGCCGCTCGACGGGCAGGCCGCATATCTCGCCTGTCCGAACCTAACCGACGATGACATTACGCAGCTTAAATTTCTCGTCGGCTCCATGGACCTCGCGATCCAAGGCGGTCTCATCCGAAAGTACGACGACATTCAGCGAGACTTTCATCTGACGTACTTCAACCGCTGCGGCAACGACCGTCTGCGCGATATGATCTCGCAGCTCGAGCGCTGCTTTATCAAGCGCGATTACGAGACTGTCGACCAGGAGACGGCGTGCAAACTGCTCAATAAAGCCAACAGCGAACATGCTCATATTCTTGAGTTGTTCGAAGCACGAGATGCGACGGGCGTGCGCGACTACGTTCGTGATGTCCATTGGAACACAGAAAACGCCCAGTTCACCGTCTGGTAGGAAACGATGCCCTTGCGGAAAGCGTGTCCCGTTATTCCCGCTCGAAACGGGTCGCAGTTTCCCAACGGGGCCCCTCGAGGAAACTGCGACCCAGAATTTGAGCTCGAAACGGGATGTGGTTTCCAAATCGAGGCCCTATGGGAAACCGTGTCCCACCTTGAAGGGGGAACTGGGATGCAGTTTCCAGACGGGACATCAAAAACGAAGTTGCGGTGGAATAGTTCCTGGATGGGCTGGTTGATGCCCCAGATAGGAACTATTTCACCGCAAGTTATTGAAGGGCTTGGATGCCGGGACTCTTACAGATGGCGCTCGAGGAAGCGGAAGGCCAGGCGGATCCAGGGACGGACGGAAACCTGCTTGTCCTCGTTGTCGACCGCGGTGTTGGCGTTGCCGAGCGAAAGGCCGTGACCACCTTGGTCAAAGACGTGCATCTCGCAAGGGACGCCCTCCGCTGCCATGCGTTGGGCAAACGGGTAGACCTGCGCGATCGGCGCCGTCTTGTCGTCGGACACGCCCCACACAAAGGTCGGTGGCATCTGACGCGAAACATGCGTAGTGGGGCAGATGTCGGCCAGATGCTCGTCAGTTGCCTCGCCGCCCGTCACCATCGACAGGTAGTCGTTGAGCAAATCGCGCCCCGTCTTGCCGCCCGTCTTGGGCACACGCAAGTCAATGCGCGGATCGCGCGTCTGCATGTCGCGCACATAGGCAAAGTCGAGCAATGGATAGCCCAGCACCACGGCATCGGGACGAATGTCGTCCGGACGCGCCCCGGCAAGTGCCGCAAAGGGGCCGGTCTTCCACTGTGTTGCCAGCGAGGCGCAAATCATGCCGCCAGCAGAAAAGCCCACGACGCACACGCGCTTAGGATCGACATGCCACTCGTCGGCGGTGGCGCGCACCGTGGCGACCATCTTCGCAAGATCTGCCGGGGGGTGCGTAAAGCGCAGGTCACCCGTAGAACTCGGCACATAGTTGACCACAAAGACCTGGTAACCGTGATCCAAAAACGCAAACGCCACAGGATCCTGCTCATGCGGAGCGATATGCGTAAACGCACCTCCGCCACAGATAATCACCGCGGGGCGGCGGCCATTCGGTTTATCGGGCAACGGCTCGGCACCCAAATACGTAAACGTCGCCGGATAATCCTCGGTCGGCTCCTCGCCCCACAGCGCATGGTTCTCGACAATCATATGTGCTCCCTTCGCGCAAATTATGCGCCCTTGTTTTTCGCCTTCAAGCGTACCCCACTTGAACCCGTGGCGCAGAAACACTCCAGCAATAAGTTTCCCTTCAACTGATATATCACATAATCCCAGTTCAGAGGTATCGTTGAGCAGCGTAGAATAGGGGCGTTGACCAAGCCGCGAAACACATGTGAAACGTTTCCGGCAAACCAAACGCGCGATATGCGCCTATTTAAGTTGGAGGCAACTATGGGTCTGCTCGATTCGCTTAAGTCCACCTTCACCTCGACCGGCGAGGCGTCCGTTCCGCCCGCAGCAAGCTTCGCTACCCGCGAAGGCGTCATCTATGCCCCCGTCAACGGCGTGCTCGTCAACCTGAACGAGGTTCCCGACGAGACGATCGCCTCGGGCATGCTTGGCCAGGGCTATGGCATCGAGCCCATTACCGGCACCATCTATGCGCCCGCCAACGGCCGCATCGGTGCCACCACTGTCACCAACCACTCCATCGGCATGATCACCGAGGACGGCCTGCGCGTGTTCATCCATGTTGGCCTGGGCACCGTGGAAATGAACGGCAAGGGTTTTGCCCGCTTTGTCGAGATGGGCGATGTGGTCAAGGCAGGCCAGCCGCTCATCAGCTTCGACCGCGAGGCCATTAAGGCCGCTGGTCACGAGGACATCGTGACCGTCATCGTCTCCGAGCTAGATCGTCTTAAGAGCATCGACCATGTCGGCGAGTCTGGAACGCTTATCGGCGGCAACCCGCTCGTCAAGCTTGGCGACCCGCTGCTGGTTGCCAAGACCAAGTAGCCAGGCCCCACGCCACACAGCCAAAAGGCACCTCGTCAAGCGCCCGCGACCATTTGGCCGCGGGCGCTTTTCGTTTGAAAAACCATCCCGCCAATGCTTTATCTGTATAGCTCAAATGAGCCGAGCTGCTAGAATATCGAACTGTATGGATAACTATCATTCAACCGTTATGGGAGGATACGTGAACCGCACCAAAATCGCGCAGCTCTATGCCGATGCCGAGTCGCTCGGCGGCCAGACCGTCACCGTCGCCGGCTGGGTCAAGTCCGTCCGCGACATGAAGAACTTTGGCTTTGTTACGCTCAACGACGGCAGCTGCTTCCGCGACCTGCAGGTCGTCATGAACCGCGAGGCACTCGACAACTACGACGAGATCGCCCATCAAAACGTCTCGGCCGCACTCATTTGCACCGGCACCGTCAAGCTGACCCCCGATGCGCCCCAGCCTTTCGAGCTTTCTGCCACCTCCATCGAGGTCGAGGGCACGAGCGCCCCGGATTACCCACTGCAGAAGAAGCGCGCAACCGTCGAGTTCCTGCGCACCCAGCAGCATCTGCGTCCGCGCACCAACCTGTTCCGCGCCGTGTTCCGCATCCGCTCTGTCGCGGCTGCCGCCATCCACCGCTTCTTCCAGGAGCAGGGTTTTGTCTACGTCAACACCCCCATCATCACCACGAGTGACTGCGAGGGCGCCGGCGAGATGTTCCGCGTGACCACGCTCGACCCCAAAAATCCGCCCCTCACCGAGTCCGGCGAGGTCGACTGGAGCCAGGACTTCTTTGGCAAGCATGCAAGCCTCACCGTGTCCGGCCAGCTCAATGCCGAGAACTTTGCCATGGCCTTTGGCGACGTGTACACCTTTGGCCCCACCTTCCGTGCCGAGAACTCCAACACCACGCGCCACGCCGCCGAGTTTTGGATGATCGAGCCCGAGATGGCCTTTGCCGACCTTAACGACTACATGGATAACGCCGAGGCCATGCTCAAGTACGTCCTTAAGGACGTCATGGCAACCTGCCCCGACGAGCTCAATATGCTCAACAAGTTTGTGGACAAGGGTCTGCTCGAGCGCCTGGACCATGTCGCCAACTCCGACTTTGCCCGCGTTACCTACACCGAGGCCGTCGAGATCCTGGAGCAGGCAGTCGCTGCTGGCCACCAGTTTGATTACCCCGTCAGCTGGGGCATCGACTTGCAGACCGAGCACGAGCGCTTCCTGACCGAGGAGCACTTTAAGCGCCCGACCTTCGTGACCGACTACCCGGCCGAGATCAAGGCGTTCTACATGCGCATGAACGAGGACGGCAAGACCGTCGCCGCCGCCGACTGCCTGGTTCCCGGCATCGGCGAGATCATCGGCGGCTCCCAGCGCGAGGAGCGCCTGGATCTGCTCGAGGCCCGCATCAAGGATCTGGGCATGAATCCCGAGCAGTACAAGTACTACCTTGACCTGCGCCGCTACGGTTCCTGCAAGCACGCCGGCTACGGTCTGGGCTTCGAGCGCTTGGTCATGTATCTGACCGGCGTGGGCAACATCCGCGACGTCCTGCCGCACCCGCGCACCGTGGGCAACGCCGACTTCTAATCGTCGGACGCTAGCTCGCGTCGCCACACGCCAACGCTCATCGCATAAGCGTCTCTCGACATCGGGCGAGAGACGCTTTTTTTCAACAGCATCCGTCAAGCTTTTGGCAAGTTTTTGGTCAGTTGAGCAGGGCTGTTGAAAACTCGACCCGCCGTTTGCCGACGACTACCGACCGCCCAGAGCGCCCTGCGCCCCTGGGAAAGCCCCACGTCCTAGGCTCCATACCGTCGCCACCCAAAACGGAAAGGACGTGGACACCATGACCGAAGCCGCTGTTGAAACCTACGACACCACGACGAGGGGCGCCGCCTCGATGGCAGCCTATCGCGCCGTTCGCATCCTGCAGCTCTTGAGCGAAAACACCGGCGAGGACAAGGCCATGCTTTCCGATGAGTTGATCCGGCGCCTCGCCCATCCCGACGACCCCGCCCGCATGCCCATCTCGGCGGCGCGGCGCAGCATCTACACCGCCATCTCCGCGCTTCGCCATGCCGGATACGAAATTGAGTACAAACGCGGCGTGGGCTACAAACTTCTTACCCGCCCGCTCACCGACGAAGAGATCATCCGGCTCCACGGTATGGTCATGCGCAACCGCTCCACGCCTATCGCTATCCGCAAGAGCATGGCGCAGCACTTAGTT
Organism: Collinsella sp.; assembly: GCA_014871605.1. Taxonomy (GTDB): domain Bacteria; phylum Actinomycetota; class Coriobacteriia; order Coriobacteriales; family Coriobacteriaceae; genus Collinsella. The sequence continues at coordinate 11,565 of WGSQ01000007.1, forward strand.
GCCATGGCAAGTGCCGACGTTCGCGGCTACCTCGACACACCCGAGCCCGCTCCAAGCGCAGGCAGCAAGGCTACCAAGGCAACGCGCACGCCCATCAAGCGCATCGACACGTGCGAGCTCGTCGAGCAGGCCATCGACCACGGAACCACGGTGAGTTTTGATATTTCGAGCGTCACGACACGCGGCGAAACCGAAGCAGCACGGATGACACTCCGTCCCTTTGCCATCAGGCAGCGCGATGGCATCTCGTATCTGCTGGGAACGGTCTACGACGCCCGAGGCACCGACGATACGCTGCGCACCGTCGAGATCGCCCGTATGAGAAACGTCAGCACGCGCCTGCTCGACGGCAAGAAGCTCTTCGCCGCCCTGGACGAGGACGACGCCTCCTCCGCCGCATAAGACCCTCCGCCGCCCATTCGACTACCCGTACCGCCCATCCGATTCTGTATTAAAAAACCCGCCAGGCTGTTGTAAAAATGGACATCAGCGCTACTATAGTTCCACTTGCACTTTGTCCCAGTGCAGTGTTTCCAGCCATTTTTATACTGGGGGTAATGATATGAAGGACATCACCATCAGCCGCAGGAGCCTTCTGGTCTCCGCCGGCCTGCTCGCGCTCGCCCCGCTCGCCGGATGCGGCGGCAGCTCTGGTTCCGGCTCCGCTGCCGCCGGTTCCGACTACACCATCGGCGTTCTGCAGCTCACCGAGCACTCCGCGCTCGATGCCGCCAACGACGGCTTCGTCAAGGCCATCAAGAAGAGCGGCCTTAAGGTCAAGATCGACCAGAAGAACGCCCAGAACGACCAGTCCACGTGTAAGTCCATTGCCGACAAGTTTGTGGGCGACAACGTCAACCTGATTTATGCCATCGCCACGCCCGCCGCGCAGGCTGCCGCCGGCGCCACGGCCGATATCCCCATCGTGGGCTGCGCCATCACCGACTACGCCGCCTCCGGCTTGGTCCAGGACAACGACAAGCCCGGCACCAACGTCACGGGCGCTTCCGACCTCACCCCGGTCGCCGAGCAGCTCGAGATGATGCAGAAGGTCCTGCCCGACGTAAAGAAGGTCGGCCTGCTCTACTGCACCGCCGAGTCCAACTCCGACGTCCAAATCAAGGCCGCCAAGAAGGAGCTCGACAAGCTGGGCCTCGAGTACACTGACTTCACCGTCTCGAGCTCCAACGAGATTCAGTCCGTCGTCGAGTCTGCCGTGGGCAAGGTCGACGCGCTGTACTCCCCCACCGACAACACCATCGCCGCGGGTGCCTCGCAGGTCGGCCAGATCTGCAAGGAGAACAAGCTCCCCTTCGTGACTGGCGAGGAGGGCATGTGCAAGGCCGGCGGCCTGTTCACCCTCTCCATCAACTACGAGGATCTGGGCTACGCCGCGGGCGAGATGGCCGTTAAGATCCTGAAGGGCGAAGCCAAGCCCGAGGACATGGCGATCAAGCACCTCTCAAGCAAAGACCTGGTCGTCGTCAAGAACGACGAGATGGCCGAGGCTCTGGGCATCGACCTTTCCACTCTGGACGCGTAATACCATACGCGGCATGCGTCTAGAGCCCGTGCTCGCGCTTTAGTCGCGTTATTCAATATCTGAGCCACAGGGGCGAACGCCAAAGACCGGCGTTCGCCCTGCTTGTTTCGGATGAGTCAAAACATCCGTCCGCAGTTCTTTTATGCATTGTTACCGCTATTATGGTGAATCACGTGTCCACCCTATCCTAGGAGGTATGAAGCATGCTCATTGCATTGCAGGGCGCCGTTTCGCAGGGCGTCCTCTGGGGCATTATGGTGCTTGGCGTGTTTATCACGTTCCGCCTGCTCGACATTCCCGATATGACCTGCGACGGCAGCTTTGCCCTCGGCGGCTGCGTCTGCGCTGTGCTCATCGTCAATAACAACGTCGACCCGCTGCTCGCCGTGCTGGCCGGTATGTGCGCCGGCGCCATCGCGGGTGCCGTCACGGGCATTTTGACCACCGTCTTTGAGATTCCCGCGATCCTCGCCGGAATCCTCACCCAGATCAGTCTGTGGTCCATCAACCTGCGCATCATGGGCAAGTCCAATACGCCCATTCTTGCCAAGGGCACCGTGTTCTCGGCCGTCAGCAATATGACCGGTCTGCCGCAGTCCACCGTTGCCATCATCTTGGGCATCCTGCTCGCCGTGGCTATCGTTGCCATCCTGTATTGGTTCTTTGGCACCGAGATCGGCTCGGCGCTGCGCGCCACCGGCAACAACGAGTACATGATCCGCGCTCTGGGCGTCAACACCAACTCCACCAAGATGATCGCCCTCGTGCTCTCCAACGCCCTCATCGGCCTTTCGGGCGCGCTTATCTGCCAGAGCCAGAAGTATGCCGACATTGGTATGGGCACCGGTGCCATCGTTATCGGTCTTGCTGCCATTGTTATCGGTGAGGTGCTCGGCCGTCTGCTGCCCGGCGGTCTCACGCAGTTTAGCGTCCGTCTTGCCTCCGCCGTCTTTGGCTCCGTGGTGTACTTCCTTATCCGCGCCATCGTGCTGCAATTGGGCATGGACGCCAACGACATGAAGTTGCTCTCCGCCGTGATCGTCGCCGTGGCCCTGTGCGTACCCGTGGTTTGGGAGCGCTATAAGCTCCGCAGCTCCTACACGAAGGGGGATGAGGCAGATGCTTAAGCTCTCGCACGTCAAGAAGACCTTTAACAAGGGCACCGTCACCGAGAAGCGCGCGCTCACCGGCGTCGACCTCACCCTGAATGACGGCGACTTTGTAACCGTGATCGGCGGCAATGGCGCCGGCAAGTCCACGCTGCTCAACATGATCGCCGGCGTGTACCCGCTCGATTCGGGCGTTATTGAGCTCGACGGCGCCGACATCTCGCGCCTGAGCGAGTCGCAGCGCGCCAAGTACCTGGGCCGCGTGTTTCAGGACCCCATGCGCGGTACCGCTGCCGACATGCAGATCGCCGAGAACCTGGCCCTCGCCAAGCGTCGCGGCCAGCGTCGCGGCCTTTCGTGGGGCGTCACCAAGGCCGAGAAAGATGAGTACGTCGAGCTGCTCAAGCGCCTGGACCTTGGTCTGGACACGCGTCTCAACGCCAAGGTCGGCCTGCTCTCGGGTGGCCAGCGCCAGGCACTCACCCTGCTCATGGCCACGCTCACCAGGCCGCGCCTGCTGCTGCTCGACGAGCACACCGCGGCCCTCGACCCCAAGACGGCCTCTAAGGTGCTCAACCTGACCGAGGAGATCGTCGACGAGAACCACCTGACCACGCTCATGGTCACGCACAACATGAACGACGCCATCCGTCTGGGCAACCGTCTGATCATGATGCACGAAGGCCACGTGATCTACGACGTGGCGGGCGATGAGAAGAAGTCGCTCACCGTAGCCGACCTGCTGCAGAAGTTCGAGGAGGTCTCGGGCGGCGAGCTCGCCAACGACCGCATGCTGCTGAGCTAAAACCTGCCAAAAAGGGACAGGTTTATTTTGGTAGGTTTTATCTGCGCAAACGTCAAAACCGCCGCAAAGGGACAGACGCCCTTGCGGCGGTTTTCGCATATTATGTCGATAATCCGATATTCAACCAGACATTCTGGCTAAGGACTAAGGAAACTGCCATGAAAAGACTCCCCCGCTTTGCGTTAGCCGTCGCGTTGTTTGCCGGCGCGCTCGCAGGCATCCCAAGCCTCGCTTTCGCGGGGAACCTGCCCGCCGCTATTGACGGCTCTGTGACCGTCATGCACACCAACGATATCCACGGCAGCTACAAGTACAGCTACAACGCAAGCAAGGGCACCGGCACCGTCGGCTTCGACGGACTGGCGGTCCTCTATAGCGCCCAGGGCAACGCCCCCGATCTTTTGCTCGATGCGGGCGACAACTTCCACGGGCAGTCCTTCGCCACCATGAGCGAGGGCAAGAGCATCGCCGAGCTCATGGACACCTTCTACGCCGACGGCTACGACGCGACCACGCCAGGCAACCACGACTGGAGCTACGGCGCGGACAAACTCCGCGCCATGACCGGCTACAGCACCACCGGCACGCCCTTCGCCATGCTCTGCGCGAACGCGAAGTCTACGAGCGGCGTATGGAGCTCGAGCATCACGAAGACGCTCGATCGCACCTGGGAGGATAGCGAGGATCACTCCACATTCAACTACAAAATCAAGGTCGGCGTCGTGGGTGCCATGGATGAGTCGCTGGAATCCTCGCTGCGCGCGGACCTAGTCGCGGGTACGTCGTTCTCGAGTGCCGCGAACGCCATCAATGCCGAGGCAGAGCAGCTGCGCAAGGAGGGCTGCAACGTTGTCGTCTGTATCGCGCATACGCTCAACGCCAAGACCTTTGCCACGCGACTCCGTGGCGTCGATGCCCTTATCGCAGGCCACGAGCACATCAACCTTAACGAGAAGGTGACGGGAGCCGACGGCAAGACAATCCACGTTGTCGAGGCGGGCAGTGCCTTTGCCGAGGTGGGACTGCTTTCCATTCCGTACAAATACGACACGAATGGCACCGAGACGACCGACGATGACACGGTCACGGTCCCTGCAGACGGCAGCGACGAGAAGCTCTACACCGCCAAGAACGTCAACGACCTTTTGGCAGACCCCGACAAGGGCTCCGACTACCAAAGCCGCCTTGAAGACGTCCGCAACAAGATCAAGCCGCTCGACGAGGCCTTTGAAAACGAATCGAACAAGGTGCTCGGCACATCCACCACCAACTATTTCTACGGCGAGGACGCCGCAGGCACGCATGGTTGGGAAATGGTGCGCACCACCGATTTCCGCCCCAGTAAGGAGGGCGACACCACCAAGGCCCAGACCATCGGCCATGTGATTTGCGGCTCCTATCTTGCCCTGACGAGCGCGGACCTTGCCATCGAGAACGCTGGCGGCATCCGCGGCGGCATCGCGGCGGGCAACGTGACCGCCGGCAACGTCATCGCCATCTCGCCCTACGGCAACACCGTGGAGACCTGGACCATGACCGGCGCGGACTTCCTCGCAGCGCTCGAGCACTCGCTGCAGATCAGCGACGAGTGCAATCACAGCTATGAGCTTCAGCAAGCCTACGTGGCAGCCGGCCATACCGAGCAGGAGGCGCAAGACAAGTACAAATGGCGCGATGACTCTGGCAGCGTTCTCTCCTTTGGCGGCATCAACGTGACGATTGATTGGACGCAGTCCGAGGGCAAGCGCATTGTGAGTGCCACACTCACCAAAGACGGCAGCACGCTCGACCCCGCCAAGACCTATACCGTCGCCACCAACAACTACATCATTACCAACACGACCGATTTTCCCACCTTTGCACACGCCACCAAGTACACCGAGTGGGGTACCTGCGAGTCAGCGCTAAGGGCACTGATCGGGCAGAACGGCTGGGAGAGCAAGATGGCCGGGCTCGCCGGCACCATCGGCTTCGGCTCCGCTGCCGTGGACCCCACGCCCACACCGGCCCCGACGCCTAAGCCCTCGCCTAAGACGGACACGACGACCACGAAGGTCATCACCAAGAAGACGACCGGTAAGCTCGCCGCAACGGGAGACCGCACGCTGGCAGTAGTTGGCGCGTGCCTTATCGGCGGCATCATCGTCATCATGCTCGGTATTATCTGGAAGCGTCGACGCTAAGCTACACCGCCGGGCCTTACAGCCCCGCCGCGTAAACCTTATATCGAGCACAGAAGCCCGTCCGAATTTGATCGGACGGGCTTCTTGGTGGGTATCATGGTTGAACAATCATTAGGAGGTTTTCCCTACATGGAATTGTTTGAGCCGATTCTTCATTTCTTTGAGCAACGGTGGGTCCACAACATCATCTGGGCCGTCATCTTGGCGATAGGCACCGCCGTCGCCGCCAAGGTCGTATCCAAGACCCTGAACCATCTGCTTAACCGAGACGATAACCCGCTTCCGGCATCGAGTATCTTCATCAACATCGCGCGCGCCGTCATCTGGATGATTGGCGGTAGCTTTATCCTCGACAACTGTTTTGGCATTAACGCAAACGCGCTCGTCGCCGCTCTTGGCGTCGGCGGCATCGCCATCTCGCTCGGCTTTCAGGACACGTTATCAAACCTTATCGGCGGCATGCAGGTGACCTTTATGGGCATCATCAAACCCGGCGACAATATCGAGGTCGGCGGCGTATCCGGCGTTGTCCAAGACATCACTTGGCGCCATACAACGATTGAGGATGCCTGTGGACAGACCATCATTGTGCCCAATTCCAACATCTCCAAGAACACGCTCGTGCATTTGATGCCCTTTGGGCGCGTGGCCGTGCCCGTTGCCGTAAAGGACACGTCCAAGTGGGCCTCGCTCGACGCACTGGCAGACGAGCTGACCAGCGCCACCAAGGCCGCCGTGCTTCCCATCTCGGGCTTTGACAAGGAGCCCTATGTGCTCTTTAGCGAGATCGGTGACTTTGGCATCAAGGGCAAGATCATCTTTATCGTCAGCGACGACAGCACTACTTTCACGGCAGCCGACGCCTGCATCCGCGCCATCGCCCCCATCATCGCCTAAACCACCGCAAAGGGGACAGGCATCTTTGTAGTGGTTTTCATTCGTGGTACCATGGTTCATATCGTTGTTTAAACGACTAAGGGAGTAGACACCATGGAAGAGGCCTATCGTCAAGCACGCAAGCGCGGCGAGCAGGGACGCCGTCGCGCCATCAGCCAAAGCGAGCATCCATACCTTACGGACCTCGATAGCTTGGTTGCTCAGCTCCCTTTAGGTCAGCGAGAGAATGTCGGCCTGCGGGATATTCCGCTCGAAATGGTCGTCGGCACGGTCACCAAGGGCCGTCAGTCCGCCTTTTCGTGTAACTTTATGCCCCTGCTTCCGTTTAGCACCGAGTTCGCTCGCAAGTGGTCCAACCTCTACGACATCCAGGTGACCGAGGGCTATCGCGACCCCATCATCGTCACCGAGTTTATGCATCGGTTCTATGTCCAGGAAGGCAACAAACGCGTCAGTGTCCTCAAATTCCTAGACGCCCCGACGGTTTCGGCCAAGGTCACCCGTCTTTACCCCGGCACATGGGATTCCGTCGAAAGCCGCCTGTACGGTGAGTTCTGCGCGTTTTGGCGCGTTTGCCCCCTATACGAGATCGAGTTCTCGCGTGAGGGAAGCTACGAAACGCTCGCCAAGATGCTCGGTCAGAACCTTATCGAAAAATGGCCGCAGAAAAAGGTCGACTACCTGCGCCACACCTTCCTGCTCTTTAAGCGCGCCTACCTTCGCGCAGGCGGCGACCACCTGGACATTACGCCCGCCGACGCCATGCTCGTCTACCTCAATGTGTACAACCAGGACCGCCTGCTGGATACGCCGACGGATATCGTCGTAAACCGCCTGTGCAAGATTTGGCGCGAGCTGGTCATTGCCGGCAAAAATGACGAGGACAAGGTCGATCTCGTCGAAGCGCCGAGCATCGACGAGGAGGAGACGCCCGCCAAGTCCACCTCCGGCGTGCTCAACTTCTTTATGGGCAAGACCGTCTACTCGGCGACCAACCCCCTGCGAATCGCCTTTATCCATGAGTTCCCCTGTGCGACGTCGAGCTGGGACAGTCTGCACGACCAAGGACGTCAGTATCTCGATGAGCACTTTGACGGTATCGTGCGCACCGAGGCGTTCGAGGACTGTCACGATCCGGACGTGTTCTACGCCGCCGTGGAAACGGCTGTCAAACATGGAGACAACGTCATCTTCTCGACCTCGCACCGCCTGATGGAATACACGCTCAGAGCTGCCGTTGAGTATCCCCAGGTTCGGTTCCTTAACTGCTCTATCGGCCTTCCCCACCAAAGCGTCCGTTCGTACTTTGGCAAGATGTACGAGGCCAAGTTCCTCCTGGGCGCCCTTGCCGCCAGCATGGCGGACAACCACCGCATCGGCTACCACGCGTCGGTCTTCGCATCCGGCGCGCTCAGCGAGATCAATGCCTTTGCCATCGGCGCCTCGCTGCTCGACCCCCGCGCGCAAATTATTCTCACCTGGGGCGATGTGCCCGCCGGCGGTCTTGCCGAGGCCATGTGCCGCGAAGGCGTGAGCGTCATGACCGGCGCTGACATGTCAAAGTCGCTCGAAGACCCTACGGCCTACGGACTCCACCGCTTGGTCGACGGTAAAGTCACCGGCATCGCCATGCCCGTATGGAACTGGGGCCGTTACTACGAGCTCATCGTTCGCAGCCTTCTGCACGGCACGTGGGACGAGACCAGCGACGACAACCAAGTGCGCGCCGTCAACTACTGGTACGGCATGAGCTCCGGCGTTATCGACATCCGTTACGCTCCGGGCCTACCCTACCAGACGCGCAAACTCGTACAGTTGCTCCGCAACGGCATTGTTGAGGGATCCATCAACCCCTTTGGCGGCGAGCTCCACAGCCAGAACGGCGTGGTACAGATCGAAGGCTTCCCTCCGCTGCCGAGCACGCAAATCGTCGAGATGGACTGGCTGGCCGACAACGTGGTAGGCGCCATTCCGCAGCCCAACGATGAACCGAAAGTTCGCGCCCTATGAAAATCCTTGCCGTAGCCGATACCGAAGAACGATGCCTATGGGAGTGCTTTCGCAAGGAGCACTTTGAGGATGTCGACCTGATTTTGTCCGCTGGCGATCTGGACCCGGACTATCTTGAGTTTTTGGTCACGGTCATCAACAAACCGCTCATCTACGTGCGCGGCAATCACGATGACCGCTACGCACGTCATGCGCCGGGCGGCTGCATCTGTGTCGAAGACACCGTGTACGTGCATCGCGGAGTCCGCATTGCGGGGCTTGGCGGCTCCATGCGCTACCGAGATGGCGCCAACATGTACACCGAGCGCGAGATGGCCAAGCGCGTGCGCAAGCTGTCACGCAAAGTGAGGATGGTCGGCGGCTGCGATATCCTGCTGACCCATGCGCCCGCCGCCGGCATGGGCGACCTGGATGATCTGGCACATCGAGGATTCGAATGCTTTAACACAGCGCTCGAGTCCTGGAATCCCGACTACATGGTGCACGGGCATGTGCACCAATGTTATGGTCACGACTTTCAACGTGAGCGTCAGCATGCATGCGGGGCAACGATCATAAACGCCTGCGGCTATACGCAGTTTGAGCTGGACGAAGCGCGCTACCCCATCCGTGGCTGGCAGGCAGCTTGGCTCAATTCGCAAACTATGCGCCGCGAGCTCAAGCGCCACGAGGCCATCGAGTCCTCAACCGCCAGAACACCCTGGTAACCACCACAAAGGTGCCTGTCCCCTTTGTGGTGGTTTGGGCCCGAGATAGCAAGAAACCCGGTCCTGCACGAGGCAGAACCGGGTTTCTTTAGCAATGCTTGCTTTGCTCAGGCAGTAACTAGCAGTTACTCAGCCAGGAAGTCACGCTGGACAGCGGGATCGACCTTGACGCCAGGGCCCATGGTGGAAGACACGGAGATGGACTTAACGTACTTGCCCTTAGCGGAAGAGGGCTTGACGCGCAGGATCTCGGTGTACAGGGCAGCGTAGTTCTCGACGAGCTGCTGCTCAGAGAAGGACTTCTTGCCCAGGGGCACGTGGCAGATGCCGTAACGGTCGGCGCGGTACTCAACGCGGCCGGCCTTGAGCTCGGAGACCATCTTGGCGACGTCCATGGTCACGGTGCCGAGCTTGGGGTTCGGCATGAGGCCACGGGGACCAAGGATCTTACCGATGCGGCCAACCTTGGCCATCATGTTCGGCGTAGCGATAGCGGCGTCGAAGTTGATCTCGCCCTTCTGGATCTGGGCGACGAGCTCGTCGGAACCGATGATGTCGGCGCCGGCAGCCTCGGCCTCGCGGGCCTTCTCGCCCTCGGCGAAGACGGCAACACGAACGGTCTTGCCGGTGCCGTGGGGCAGGGAGATGGAACCACGGATGTTCTGGTCAGCCTTACGAGTATCGATGCCCAGACGGAAGTGAGCCTCGACGGTCTCGTCGAACTTGGCGGTGTCGAGCTCCTTGATGAGCTTGGCAGCCTGAAGGGGGGTGTAGAGCGTGGCGCGGTCGATCTTCTCGGCAGCGGCGTTATAGCTCTTACCATGCTTAGCCATGTGCATTACCTCCTGTGGTTAAACGGGCGTGAGCCCTCCCACATCGTATCGTGTGCCCTATTGCACACATATAACGGGCGCCCCGGTCGGAGCACCCGTCATTACCTAAAGAAATCGCTACTCAGCGATGGTGACGCCCATGGAGCGGGCAGTACCGGCGATGATCTTCTTGGCGGCGTCAATGTCGTTGGCATTGAGGTCCGGCATCTTGATCTCGGCGATCTTGGTGAGCTGCTCCTGGGAGAGCTGACCGACCTTGTCGGCCTGGGGCTTAGCGGAACCAGACTTGAGGTTCAGCTCCTTCTTGATGAGGTGAGCCGCCGGCGGGGTCTTGGTAATGAAGGAGAAGGACTTATCCTCGTAGACAGAAATCTCAACGGGGATGATGTCGCCCTTCTTGTCCTGCGTCTCGGCATTAAAGGCCTGGAAGAACTGCATGATGTTCACGCCAGCAGCGCCCAGGGCGGGGCCGACGGGAGGAGCGGGGTTAGCGGCACCAGCAGGAATCTGGAGCTTAATGACGTTGGCAACCTTCTTCTCAGCCATGGTCATTCCTTTCGAATCACGAGTGTGAAGTACTTGCTATATCGTAAGCACGCACGTGTTAGAAGCACTCCTGAGATGAGCAGTCACAGAAGAAGCACGCTCGCGCGAACGGACGAAAACTTAAGCGATGACAGCGACCTGGTTAAAGTCGAGCTCGACCGGCGTCTCGCGGCCAAAGATCATCAGCGTGACCTTGAGCTTGCCAGCCTCGGTGTTAACCTCGGAGACCTTGCCATCAAAGTCGGTAAGCGGGCCATCGGTGACGCGGACGGACGTGCCGACCTCAATATCAACCGAGGTGCGCTTGGGCGAATCGCCCTTACCGGGACGACGAGTCATCTTGTTGTACTCGTCGCGGGAAAGCGGAGCGGGCTTGCCGTTGCCGCCCAGGAAACCGGTGACGCCAGGCGTGTTACGAACACACGTCCAAGCATCGTCATCCATCTCCATGCGAACCAGGACATAACCCGGGAAGATCTTGGAATCCTTGGTCTCACGCTTGCCACCCTCTTTAATCTCGGTGACACGCTCCATAGGAATCTCGATATCAAAGATACGGTCCTGCATGCCCATAGTCTCGATGCGATGCTCGAGATCGGACTTAACGCGGTTCTCGTATCCAGAGTAAGTATGAACGACGTACCAACGCTTAGACATGGTTTAGCCCCTCAATCCAGAGAACAGAGCAAGAGCCTCGCCAAAGCCAGCATCGAGCAGAGCGATGACGACGCCGACGACGATCAGAGAAGCGCAAACGACGACCGAGTAGTTCACGAGCTCCTTCTTATCGGGCCACGTGACACGCTTCATCTCGGACTTCACCGAGGCGAAATACTTCTTGGTGCGGGCGAAGAAACCAGGCTTCTCGTTCTTCTTGGACTTCGCAGCCTTCTCGTTCTTCTTGGCAACGGCCTTCTTGGCCTCAACCTTGGAGTTGGCGGCAGCGTTATTGGCAGACGCCTGCTGCTGAGCCTTCTTCTTGTTCTTCTTGTTGGCCATTTGGGTTACCTCCGCGCAATGCGCTTATACATGAGTAAACCGTAAGCCCCCAATTGGGAGCTTACGGAATAATGACTGGCACGCCAGGAAGGACTCGAACCCTCAACACTCGGTTTTGGAGACCGATGCTCTACCAATTGAACTACTGGCGTATGTGACTAGAGACTAGCGAGTCTCTTTGTGCAGCGTGTGGTGACGGCACCAGGGGCAATACTTCTTGATCTCCATACGATCAGGCATGGTCGACTTGTTCTTGGTGGTCGTATAGTTGCGGCGCTTGCACTCAGTGCACGCAAGAGTAACTAGAGTACGCATGTATCCTGAACCTTTCATTTCCGCCCCGTACGGGCACGAGTTGATACTTTATCAGCTCTACGTAAGTGCTGTCAACGAAAACCTCGAATCAATTGGTTCTCGGTGAACCCATTCATATTTGGAACACATCAATGGAGCCAACGAGATCTAATCGACGGTGCACCCAGGACCATTATCGATCCTCTCGACACCAGCAACGGCTCAATATCCATTGCAGAAAAGAACCCGGCACCCATATAAGTGCCGGGTTCTCTAAGTCAGCTATATCAAAGAGCTAATTTACTCAATGATCGTGGAGACGATGCCCGAACCGACGGTGTGGCCGCCCTCGCGGATAGCGAAGCGCAGGCCCTCCTCCATGGCGATCGGGTGGATGAGGTCACCCTCGATGGTGATGTGGTCACCAGGCATAGCCATCTCGGTGCCCTCGGGGAGCTTGACCGTACCGGTAACGTCGGTGGTACGGAAGTAGAACTGAGGACGATAACCATCGAAGAACGGGGTGTGACGGCCGCCCTCCTCCTTGGTCAGAACGTAGATCTCGCCGGTGAACTTGGTGTGCGGGGTAACCGAACCGGGCTTGCAGAGAACCTGGCCGCGCTCGATGTCCTCGCGCTTGATGCCGCGGAGCAGCAGACCGACGTTGTCGCCAGCCTCGCAGAAGTCCATGGACTTACGGAACATCTCGATACCGGTAACGACGGTGTTCTGGGTATCCTTGATGCCGACGATCTCGACGGGCTCGTTGAGCTTGAGCTCACCGCGCTCGACACGGCCGGTAGCAACGGTACCACGGCCGGAGATGGTCATAACGTCCTCAACGGCCATCAGGAACGGGAGGTCGTTGTTACGAGCAGGCGTCGGGATGTACTCGTCGACAGCCTTCATGAGCTCGCGGATGGCGTCCATCCACTTGGCGTCGCCCTCGAGAGCGCCCAGAGCGGAACCACGGATGACGGGGATGTCGTCGCCGGGGAAATCGTACTCGGAGAGGAGCTCACGGGTCTCCATCTCGACGAGGTCGATGAGCTCGTCATCGTCGACCATGTCGCACTTGTTCAGGAAGACGACGATGTAAGGAACGCCGACCTGACGGGCGAGCAGGATGTGCTCGCGGGTCTGAGCCATGGGGCCGTCGGTAGC